>JAYSTZ010000547.1:0-20213 GCA_043719365.1 Verrucomicrobiaceae bacterium
TATGAGCCCTGAAAGCAAAATCACCGGCGGGCCGGGCTCTGCAAGAGGGTAGTTGGCTTCCGAGCAAATTAAGCGCAAAGTGCGTCGCGATGCGCCCGGCGGACAGATGTACCTCGTTAGCCCATTGGTGATGCCGTGAGGCATCCCGTCTGAAAGCTTGAGGCTGGAGTCTGCGATCTCTGCATTGGTGCCGCCCGCAAGGGTGAGCCCGTCGATGAGAATTGCCTATTTTTCTCATCGCACTCCGGGCCGCCGGACGCATCGCTTATTAACACGAACGATGAAACCAAACCTCAAATCCACCGCCGCTAGCAAGCCCGTTTCCAAAAAGAAACGCGGCAAACGCGCCCGGCACACACCCTCGCTCAACCTGCCTGCGCCTCGCGCCGACGTTGCCGGGGCCGACATCGGTGCGCGGGAACCGAGCGGAGCGAGATAGACTGGCGCGAAGCGCAGCCCGAAGGGGGCCGCTGGCGGCATCAAATCGCCCTCTGCGTGCCCGAGGGTCGCGACCCAAACCCGGTGCGAATATTTTGCACTTTCACCGCCGACCTTGGCGACGCAATCGCGTGGCTCCACCAGTGCGGAGTGCGCAGCGTCGCCATGGAAAGCACAGCACTTTACTGGCTGCCGTTTGCCCAACTCCTCGCGGAAGCGGGCATCGAAGTCGTGCTCGCCAACGCCCGGCACGTGCGCCACCTGCCTGGGCGAAAAAGCGACGTCCTCGACTGCCAATGGCTGCAATATCTCCACAGCGTCGGCCTCATCCGCGGGAGCTTCCGCCCTACCGACGAGCTGTGCGCCTTGCGCAGCCTCACGCGGCACCGCGACAACCTCGTCGCTCAAAGCGGCGACCAAATCCGCTACGTTCACGCCGCGCTCACGCAACCGAGCGAAGCGAGATAGCCTGCCGCAGGCAGCCCGCAGGGCGAAGCGAAGCGAGGCAAATGAACATCCAAATTCAACACGTCATCGACGACATCACGGGAGCGACCGGGAGCGCCATCGTAGAGGCCATCATCGCCGGCGAACGCGACCCCGAAAAACTCGCCCAACACCGGAACCGCCGAATCAAAGCCCGGCCCGAAACCATCCTCAAAAGTCTCCACGGCCACTGGCGCGAAGAACACCTCCTCGTCCTCCGGTTCGCATGGGAAAGCCGCGCCCATTTTCAAAACCAAATCGCGCAACTCGAAGCGCAAATCCAACAACGCACCCAAGCCCTGCGCAGCGCCAACGAACACCACAACGAACAACGCCCAAGCGCCCCCGCCAAGCGCGGCAAGTCCAAAAACCAACCCGCCCAAACCGAAGAACTCCGCGCCCAATACGAGCGGATATTCGGAGTGGACCTCACTCAAATCCCGACCATCAACGTCCTCAGCGTCCAAGCCCTGCTGAGTGAAATCGGAAGCGACTTCCGAGCATTCCCCAACGAACACGCCCTCGCATCATGGGCGGGCCTCTGCCCCGGCACAAAAATCAGCGGAGGTCGGCGACTCGGCAGCCGGACCCGGCGAGGCAAACCGCGAATCGCCGCGATGCTCAGACAAAGCGCAGTAAGCCTGCACAACAACAAAAGCGCCCTCGGCACCCGCTACCGGCGACTGCGAGCCAAACTCGGAGCGCCCAAAGCGCTAACGGCAATGGCGCACCTCATCCTAAAAATCATCTACAAACTCGTAAGCGAGCAAATCCCCTACGACGAAAGCATCTACGCCGAACTGGAAAAACAAAACACACAAAACCGCCTCCATCAACTCGAACGAACCGCCCGCAACCTCGGCTACACCCTGACCAAGACGGAACCCTCCGCCCACTCAGTATGAGACACTTACACACTGACTACCCGATGAGGGCAAAACTGAACGAGTAACAGCGCGAACGATTCCGCCCCTTCAGGGCTCGCATCTTCTTTACATCTTTACCCAAGCCTCGCTCGTTCCTCGCGCTGCCTGGGCTATCACATTGCCGGGCTTTCAGCCCTGTCGCGTTCCGCCTTTCTTTCTCCCCCGCCCCCGACGCCGACAAAAATAGCTTGCATATCTCCGCGCATTTTGCTGACCTACCCACAGCAATCTTGCTTCGCCTTACTCCCCGCTCCTCAAACAGCGGTGTCCGTTTTTTCAGTAAACAACCCAAAAAAAACAACACAAACAGAACCATGAGCATTGAAACCGCCTGGAAGTTCGCTTCCAACACCTTCCGCATTGTCATGACGGAAAACAACATCCTCGCCGGAGAAATCCTGCGGGACCACGCCCCGAAACTCGCCCTCGCTACGACGACGTTTCCGGGATTTTCCACGGTAAACGCCGAGACTATCAGCCTCCTTGCTGCATGGGATGCTGCGGAGCAAATCGAAACCAACCGCGAGGCTGCACAACTCAGCGCCACTGCCGCCGTGGAAGACAAGCTGGCCTCGATGACCCGCAAGCCCGACCTCGATACGAACAGCCCGCTGGAGTCGTGGGATGCGACCATCCGCAGCACCGTGGCCTACCAGGGCACCACCTATACACTCCTCCTCCCGCATGGGCGCGAGACACTCACGGGCGGCACCATCGCCGAGCGAATCGAGGCGCTGCAAGGCTTTGTCACCCGTCTCAAAGCGCAAACCGCAAAGCCGATCCTAGTGACGCTGGGCGGCACGGTCGATGTCTTCTACTTGGCCCTGAAGGCGCTGCACTCCGCGCAACAAGATCGCATCAACGAAGTCGCCGCTGCGCGCAATGACCTCACGGCTTTAAACGCACAAGTCGCCAAGCAGTGTTTCCGCAACGTAGGCATCGCCATCAGCATCTGGTGCGACGAAGACGACAACCCGCGCATCGAAGGGCTCTACGACATGGCGCTCATCCGCGACGAAGCGCCCGCTTTACCCGCCGCGCCCGGACTTCCGACGTGGGTGCCGGGTACGCGGACTCTCTCCGTCGCTGTCATACCCGACCGTGCGAGCCGTCTGGAAGTCTATCGCATCGGTCCCGGCGGCGCGCCGGAGCTTCTCGCAGTCGGCGAAACCGGGGCGACGAGTGTGGTAATCCCGGCAATCTATATTTTCACACCCGGCAGTCTGTACCAGCTCTATATGAAAGGCCGCAACGGCCGCGGCTCCAGCGAGGCGAGCCCAAGCGTGAGCTGGACGGCATAGGCTCCGCCAGATCCCATACAGCAAAAAGCCCCGCTCTCTCGCGAGAGCGGGGCTTTTTTTGCCGGGACTCGTTATGGCACGCGGAGTTTGCCGCGGAGGAAGCCGCTGGTTCCGCTCATCGCGGTGTTGCAGCGGAGGGTGATGCGTTCGGTGCCGCCGGGGAGGATGGTGCGGGCGGTGATTTCGTAGGTGGTGCCGACGGGGGCCCATGTGCCGGTGAGCGTGGCGACGGATTCGAGGGTCCAGTCGGCGTCGGCGAATGGGTTGCGCTCTAGCGTGAAGTTCATCGTGCGCTGGCCGACGACGAGTTCGCTGCCGGCGATGGGCATCGCGCCGGTGCCGATGGCGTAGGCGAGGAGCTCGGTTTGCGTCGGGGCGACCGGGGCTGCGGTGGCGTCGCTGGTGCCGGGGTTGCCGTTTGCGGTTGCGCTGGCACGCCAGTGGAGGGGGTCGTTGGCGTCGGGATTCGTAAGCGGGGCGATGAAGACGAGGGAGGGGCCGGTGCCATCGGGGCTGGCGGGCCATTTTACGCTGCCGCTGTCGTTGTAGGCGACGGTGGAGATGGTGAGTCCGTTTGCGCCGAGGAGGGTGATGGTGTCGCCGCTGTTGCGGAGGAAGTTTGTGCCGGCGACGTAGTAGTGGGTGAGGGTGGGGACGCCGGGGTAGCGGGCGTTAAACGCGGCGGTGTTGCGCGGGACGACGGCGTAGGCTCCGGCTGCGAGGGTGGTGTTTTCAAATGTGTAGCCGATTCCGCCGGTGATGCGGCAGCCTGCGAGACTCACAGTTTGCGCGCTGATGTTGCGGAGTTCGATGAACTCAAACTCGTCGTTGTCGGCAGACACGGCTGTTTCTCCGCCGGTGGGGTTTGCGGGGTTGTAGTGGATCTCGGAGATGACGAGATTTCCCGCTGCGGCGGAGAGGGTGCCGCCGGTGCCGGTGATGGTGATGGTGTCGGTGCCGACGAGGTTGCCGTGATAGTCGAACGCCTGAAGCGTGAGCGTCTGCGCACCGGGGGCGACGGGGACGGTGGCCTGCCAGCCGGTGGCGCTGTTCCATGTGACGGGGAGGGCGAGCCCGCCGTTTTGGATGACGATGTTGCGGACATCGACCCAGCCGTTGCCGCTGATGGTGGCGCTGCTGGCGCTGGTGCTGAAGTCGGCAGTGGTGACGTCGAAGGTGGTGGGCGGGTAGGCCGTGTTGATCTGCGACTGCACGAACGCGACGCGGGCATCGACGTAGCTGGTGATTTCGCCCCAGTTGCCGCCGGACGTGCTGAAGGTCGGGTAGTGCGTGATCCACGAGGAGAGATACGCGCTGTTAAAGCTCGTGGCGATGATGTCCTGGAGGTGCTGGTAGTAGAGCCGCTGGTTGGCCGGGCTGGCGTTGGTGATGCGGGCGATGTCGGCGTTGATAATGAGCGGGTCGTTGCTCGGCGCGGTCTGGAAGTCGAGGTCCCACGGCAGGAAGAGCATTCGGCCATCGACGCGCGAGTAGAGCTTCAAATTATGCCACGCGGCGCTGGTGGTGATGTAGTTATCCTGGATACCGCCGAGCGCGAGCGCGGCTGCGGTGCGGAGCCATTGGTCCACGTCGATGGTGTTGGGCAGGGCGGTATTAAATGCCGGATCGCCGACGGGGATGCGGTAGGTCTGGTTCAGCTCCAACATGCCGGAGTAGTCGTCGGCTGTCCGCGCGCTGCCGAGGATGAAATTCCAGCGGAATGCTTCCTTGTCGGCGGTCGTGTAGCTCTCAAACTCGACGCCTTGCACGTTGTCGGGGCTCGGGAGTTTCGCGCCTTCGGGACCGCCGCCGACGGTGGTCGTGGGGTAGTAGATGAGCTCGTATTTGAAGGAGGATTGGGATGCGCCGTTTTCAAACGAGCTGTCGGCCCATACGTCGTTGAACTCCGCCATGGTGAGGATCGCGGAGCCGTTGTGTCCGCTGCGTGGAGCGATGACAAAGCCCATGTCGTTCCACATCGAAGGCACGCCGCCGGCGCGTTGCATGAAGTGCCAGGTGATGATTTCGGAATGACCGAATCCGCTGCCGGTGGTGCCGCGTCCGTAACCGGAACGGTCGAGGTTGATGGAAGTGTGCGCGCCGCGGAAGAGTTGCATCGGGTCGAAGTTGATCGCGAAGCCGAGGCGGATGTCGGCGGGGCGTCCACGCTCGGATGATTTGAGGCGCACGCTTGCGTCGTAAAAGACTTCGCTCTCGCGATACACAATGGTGCAAGGCTGAAAGTCATTGCTCATGGCGTTGGTGGGATCGTGCATGAAGTTCGCGTCGGCGGTGAGCATCAAGATGCGGACGCCGTGGGCGGCGGTCGTGGGCACGGTGCCATCGGCCCAGCGGATCATCGCGCGGGAATTCACCCCGGCTGCGGGGAATGTGGACACGGTGGTGCCGTCGGTCGCTTCGACATAGAATTGCCCGAGCGAACCGGCGACCTGGCCGGGGATCGTTCCTTCGTAGCGGTCGCCGTTGAGCGTCATCGCCACGGTGTTAAACGCGACGGAGCCATCGAGCCGCCATTTCAGCGAGACACCGGCGACGCCCTGCGGGTCGGCGGCCTTCACGCTCACCGTCACCGACGCGGAAGCCTGCGGGAGAACGGGCGAATGAGAAAGCGCTGTGAAGGTCGGCCCGACGAGTGCGACGAACCGGCTGTTTTGCGCGCCGGGCGTGCCGTTGTTTTGCGGCATCGGCAGCAGGCTCGTGCGCGCAAGACGGTTGAAATAAAGGCGCGAGTTCAAACGCGGCGAACCGCTGATCCAGCGGGCGCGGAAGGAAACCTCGTAGTCATTTGCGCTGTTGAGCGTCACGTAGCTCGCACCGTTTTTCAGCGTGGTTTCGAGATGATTGTGCATGTGCTCGGTCGCGCTGGTGGCGACGACTTTGAGCACTTTGTTCCCCGGCGATGATGGATCGTCCACGACCACGGTGCGTCCGTGGCTGCCGTGGTTGCCGATGTTTCGCCACGCGGTCGCGGTGCCTCCGGAGAAGTTCCCGTTTTGGATGAGCTGCGCGTTGCCGTTGGTGGCGTCTTTGACGCTTACATCGTCGATCATGCACTCGCCGGAATTGAGCAAGCCCATGACGAGTTCGTTGTATTGAATCGGGTCGTTGCTGCCCGGAGGCGGTGCACCCGTGCCGGTGTAGGTGAAAGTCTGCCACGAAGATTTGCTTGTTTCGTCGGACGCGGCCCATGCTTCGGGCACGCTGTTGTCGATGCCGGGATTGCGCAGTTCCAAACTGCCGCCGCCGCCGTCGGCGCGCTCGTCCCAGCGTCCGCCATCGTAGTAATGAACTTCGTTTACCGCATTCCCGTTTGCGTCTTCGAGTGTGATGCGGTCGTCGCTATTTGAAAGCGAGCCGCTGAGCGGACCGACAACGGAAATACCGGGGAACTTCGCGAGGAGCGCGGGCGCGTTGTTTGACACGACGAGATAACCGCCTGCTGGAATCGTCGTTCCCGCCGTGAAGTCGAAGCCCGGCCCTCCGCGCAATTTCCAGCCGGTGAGAGTCACCGTCGAAGCGCTCTTATTATAAAGCTCGATCCACTCCTCGGGATTCGGCGTTGAGCCCGTAGGGAGAAAGACTGGCGCGTGGTTGTACATGATCTCGTTGATCACGATGCTGTCCGGGATGCTGAATGTATTCGCAGTTCCCGCAGTCGCGGCACTCGGCGTGCGCCAGCGACCGGAGGCGTCGCGGGCTTGTGCGGCGTTTTTGATCACCGCGCCTTCGACACTCGCGCCCGGCGCTGAGAGGAAGAGCTTCGCGCCATCCGGTGGACGCCATCCGAGCGTCGTCTGGTCGATGGAAAACAACGCGCCCGCTGCCACCGATCCGGTGAGCGAATACGTCGTGCCCGTCGAGCTGCTGAGCGACCATCCGGTGAGATTCACCGCCGCGCTGCTCGTATTGCGAAGCTCCACAAACCACGTGCCCGCGGTAGCGCTGGCGATTTCGTTGAGTTGAACGGGCACCGTGTAGTTTGGCGGCGCAGGCGTCTCGATCATGTCGAGCTGCGCCATGAGAAATGCGTCGGCAGTTCCCGATGGATGCTGGTGCAACTCCACAGCGAGCACATTGTTCCCCGGCACCACTGCGGATGCGGGAATCTCGATGACGCCGCTGAATTTCGGATACACGACATCCGTGTCTGCGGGCGTCGTGCTCGTCGGCGTGCCGGTGACGTTTGTGCGATAGACTTCGACGCCGTTGAGATAAAACACCGCGCCATCGTCCACGATGTGATTGAGCAGCAGCCGGTATGCGGAGTTGCCCGCGCCGGAGTTTGTGAACGTCTTCCGGAAATACGTCGTCGTGGGATTGCTCACGAGCGCGGTCTTTGCGAGCAGCGGCTGCGCGGTGGCGTCCCACTTGATGCGGAAGCCGCCGGGGTTCGGGTCAGGTCCGGCATTTGTCCATGCGAAGTTGAGCGTGTTCAAACCATTGGCAAAGCCGGAGATCGCAATTGGTCCGTTGAACGCGCCGAAGCCGCCGCCCGAGATTCCTTTCGAGACGCCGTTGAGCAGCACGCTGTCGAGCGAGTTGTCGGCGGCGTAGTAAAGCTGCACGTCAAACGTGCCCGGTTGCCACGCGCTGAAATCCGCCGTCGTGCGCCACGTCCAAGTGCTCGCAACGATGTTCTCCGTTCCGTTCGCGGTGATGCCCGTCCAGTTCGAAACGCCATCGGGACCAAACCATGCGGGGTGTCCGTTCTGCACGACTGCTGGGATGCTGTTCGTCACGTTCGTATAATGAAGGTCGCCCGTGCCGGAAGTCGCGACCGCGCCAGTATTGGTCACGCCCGTGTTGAAAAGCGTCGAGATTTTCTCGCGCAGCGCGACCGGAGTTGGAGCACCGATGACGCCCTCTTTGTAAAATTTCACTTCGCTGAGGCCCGTGTGCTGGCTGCCGTTGCCGTGGTTCGCGGTGATGTTGAACTTCACGTAGCGCACATTGGAGCGGTCGAGCTCGATGTGCTGGCCCGGCTCCGTCGCGAGGCCGCTCGCTTTGATCAATGTGAATGTTCCCTGACTCGTGAACGGTCCTGCGGCGGCTGTCGCGGTCAGAATTTCCACGGTCTTTGCGCCCACCGAATTGTCCGGCGAGACTTCGTTGTAGTTCCAAATATGCATCGACGTGAGTCGCGAGACGCCCCCGAGATCAAACACGATGTCCGCAGGCAGCGGGTCCGTTGGCGAACTCGCAAACCCGTTCGTCTGCCACATGTTTCCGTTCGCAGTCGTGCCGTGCGTCTGGCCCGAGACGCCGCTTCCATTCACGCAGTTCACAGCGCCGCGGGTGAAGCTCGTCGTGCGCTGCGACGAGAAGCTCGTGACGCTCACGCCCGTCGCCGGAACCTCCACCGAGACAGCCGCAGCGACTTCGTTGCTGAACGCGTAGTGATGCCATGTGCCCGCATCAATCGGCGTGAAATCGAACGCAAACGTCCCGTTCCCGCTCGCCGTGTAGTGATACTTCACGATGAGGCCGTTACCGGAGAGCGTCGCGTTTTCGTCCACCACGTGCCCGATGCCCGTATCGCTCGGCGTGATGAGATTGCGGCGGGCCGGTGGGTCGCCATAGCCCGCACCGTAAAACGTGGCGATATACGACTGGTTCGGCGTGAGGTTCGACAGCGCGATGCGCGATTTGCCGTTGAACGAATTGCCGTAAAGAAACTCCTGACAAAGCTGAAAGCTGCCCGTGCCGACGGGGAGAAGACTCGTGAAGCCCGTCAATTGCGCCGTCGCGCCGAGAAGCACCCAATTCGCACCGCTCGTCACGCCTGTGCCGGGGGAATCAAACGTCACGCCATTGATCGCCGTGTAAGCGCCCGCACGGTTCAGACCGATTTTGTGCGTGTAGCTTTTGCCGCTCGAAATGTCCGAGGTCGCATCGTTTGTCCACGGCTTCACTGTCCAGATTCCACCCGGAACAACAGCCGGGCCATCGATGTAAAGCTGCGGATTTCCAAAGTGGAGCCCCGCCTGCCCGCTCGACCAAGCCGCGTCGTCGAAGCCCGCCGTGTTCCAATTTGCCGGCGGAGGAGTCGGCGTGTATTTCCAAGTCGCATCGCGAGCGATGGGCCGCGAAGAAACCGGCGGCGGCGGCGGTGGGAAATTCTCTGTTCCCGGAGTGCCGCCCACTTGCGCGCTCGACGTCCACGACTGCGGACGTGCGGAGTTCGAAGCTGCCGTGGTCTTTGACAAAGTCACGCCGCCGCCATCCGGCGCGATGGGCCACTCGCCCTTGTCGCCGTACGTGAGTTCATCCATCGCGCGGTCGTTATTGTCGCGCAATCGGAGCGTGTCGCCGGAGTTGCTCAGCGCACCGGTGAAAGGCCCCATGGAGCCCGGATACATCCCCGGAGTTTTCGCCACGACAATACGCCCGCCACCGGGAATCACCGTTCCATTTGGAAATGCGAAATCCGCCCCGCCGGAAATGCGCCAGCCGGACATATCGACGTTCACCGCCATGACATTCTGCACCTCGATAAACTCCGCCGCCTCGCCGACTCCGCCGGGGTTGTAGTGGATTTCGTTGAAGACGACGACAGCGTCATTTGGCGGCAGCGCGAAGAGCAGCGAAACGAAAAGCGTCAGGGCGAGAAGTGTTTTGCGGATCATAGTGAGAGCGATGTGGAAATGGACTCGAAAAATGAAGGGACGCAAGAGACACTTTGGTCCCCTGCGTCCCTGAATTTGCCTGTAAGGCGGAACTATTCCGTGCGACGGCGGCGGCGCAGAAATGCCACGCCTCCGAGCAGGAGTAGCGCGGCGCTGCCGGGCTCGGGTGTGGCATGAACGACCACGTCTTTTCCGGCGTCGGCTGCGTAGCTGATGGAGAATTCCTGCGAGATTGGTCCGGTGGTAACGATGAACGTTTCGCCTTCATCGAGGCTGTTGCCGCTGTAGCTGAAGCGTCCGCCGCCTGCGTAGCCGTCGAACGGGCTCGTGCCGTCGATGAGCGTGAAGTAGGTGTCGTCGGTCGGGTCGCCGAGGAGCGTGAGGTTCAGATTGACCGTGCCGGAGATGCTTCCGGCTCCGGCGACAACGAGTTGGTCGGCGGTGGAGACGCCGATTTCGATGCTAAATATCGAGGTGTCGAGGAATGACACCGGGCCCGCGCTGAGCGTACCGATGCTGTTGCCGGGCGAAACTTCCGCGCCACCCACGACGAACACGTTTGCCGCGGGGTTGATGCTTCCGCTGCCGCCGAGGGTGCCTGCATTGACGACGACGAGGCCGGTGTTTGTCATCGTGCCGTTGATGAGCAATTTTCCGCCCGTAATGAAGGTGGAGCCATTGTACGTGTTATTACCGCTGAGTTCGAGCGTGCCGGAGCCGGTTTTCGTGAGGTCGATCGGGCCGGTGATGTTTCCGCTGAATGTGGAGTCCGACGCGTCGCCAACAGTCAGTTGGGGCGCGGACGCAGCAGCGGCGACTTCATTGGTCGCGCCATACCAGTGGTAGGTGCCCGCGCCGATTTGGGTCGTCGTGATGGACGCGATTCCCGACGCATCGGCGGTGTAGCGGAACGACAGGAAGCTCGGCGTCGCGCTGGCGTCTTGATCGAAGAGCAGCGCTCCGGAAGCCCCGCCGGCATTGACTTGGAAGAGCTGCGTGCGGTCGCCGCCCCATTGGCGATTGTAGAGATGCGTCTCGTAAGTCGTGCCGGGAGTCAGGCCCGATAGCGTGAGCACGGCGGGGTTGCCGTTGTAGTAGAAATCGGTGAACAGCTTGTGCATCCCGGTGCCATTGGCTCCGTCGGCAAAACTCGGAGTGCTCGGCGTTCCAGCGCCTTCCGGGAGAAGCGCCGTAGCACCGCTGAGCGCCCAGTTGGTTCCCGCGTTTGCGGCGGCCTCGAATATGACGCCGTTCACAGTGGCAGCGGTGCCATCGCCGAAGTCGAGCGCGTGCGTGTACGTCTTCCCGCTGTCGATTCCCGAGCCGGCATTCGTATTGAAAAACGCGGGCGCTCCAATGACCACTCCGGCGCTCGATGTGACTGTTCCAGCACCCGAGAGATTGTTGATGGTCTCGTTGTTTCCGGCGAGGTCAAACGTGGTGCCTGCGCTCATGATGACGCGGCCTTTTCCAGCTCCGTGCGGGATGACTTCCGAAGTGCCGAGTCTCAGCGTTCCATTTGTGATGGTCGTGTCGCCCGCGTAGCTGTTGGCGGGGTTGTTCAAAATGAGCGCGCTGTTTTCATCGCCGCGTCCCGAGCCTTTCGTGAGTCCGCCGGGTCCGGAGATTTGGCCGAGCACGCGGAGGTTGTTCGTATTGTGACCGCTGATGTTGCTGGTCGCTGCGAGCGTCACGCTTCCGGTGAGCAAATACTCGTTGTATCCGCCGCCACCGCCGTCCGCGTATATGGCGCTCTTCAATCCGTCGCCAGCGTCGCCGCCGGGACCGTTGAGCGTGAAGTTGTGCGGGATGATGGGCGAGCCGGTGTTGAACCACGGGAGGTAGTTTCCGCCTGCGCCGATGCTCACGGGACCGGAGCCGAGCGCGGCGACATTGAACGCGAAAACCGGTCCGCTCGAAATGGTGGTGCCGCCACCGTAGCTGTTCGCTCCACTGAGGGCCAGTGCCGCACCGCCGCTCTTGACGAGGCTCGCGGTGCCGCCGGTGATCGTGCCGTTGAAGTTGCCGCCGCCGTTGACCGTGAGGCGCGAAAATGGCCCCATGTTCACCGCGGTGCCGCCCACGCCGTCGAGCGAAGCCACTGTCTGGTGGACGCCGTCGAGTTCCAGCTTCGCGCCCGCCGTGGTGAGCGAAACGGGCGTGGTCGGAGCGAGGACGTTTGTTTTGAAATTGTTCACCGCGAGATTGTCCACGCCGCCTATCATTCCACCCGCAGAACCAAACGTGACATAACTCGCGCCCATGCCGGTGTTCAGTGCAAAACTGCTGATGACTCCGCCTCCCTGCGTGACCACCAACTTCGTGCCATTGCCAGAAAACGGAGAGCCCGTGCCTGCGGAATCCGCGAGATAAAAAGCGAAGCTGTCTCCGCCCGAGGTCGAGCCGTAATCCTGCACCAATCCGCCGTTGCTAAAGATCTGAACGCCCGTGTTTTTGCGATACAGGAAGCCGAACTCCCCCGAACCGGCGATTGGGAAACCTTGATTTCCGCCGCTGCGCATCGTGAAGCTTGTCCACTCACTGGCGTCCCCCGCGTTTCCTTTAAACATGTCGAAATTGATCTTCAGCGGACCGCCGACCGTCGCGGAGGTGAGAGGGCTGCCAATTGTCGCGCTCGCACCAAATGCCAGCAGCAGGTAATCGCCATTCACGCCGTCTGGCTGTGTGACTGGTGTCGGATTTCCCACCTGCGTATTTCCACCGGGAGTCCAGTTTTGCAGGGCGAGCGAGCCCGTCTGCCGGTTCGCGAGATTGAAGTTCAAATCGCCCGTATTCGGATTCCCTGTCGCGCTGAAATTGTCCGTGATGAGCGGCGTCGCGCCGGTCTGGAGTTTCAAAGTGCCCGCATTCACCGTCGTCGCGCCGGCCGATGTGCTGGAGCCCGACAGCGTCAGGATGCCGTTCGTGTTTTTCGTAACCGCCGTACCCGAGCTGAACGCACCGGAGAACGCGCCGGAATCCACCGTCGCCACGCTCGTTCCGCCCGCGCCGTTTGCCAAAGTGCCCGCGCCATTCAGCGAGCCGAGGCTCTGGCTCGTGCCGTTCAAGTCGAGCGTCGCTCCGCCGCCCACCGAAGTGCCGCCGGTGTAGCTGTTCGTCGTGCCAAACTTCAGCGTGCCGCTGCTCACATTCACTGCCTTTGCTCCCGACACCGGGCCTCCGAGCGTGATGATGCCGTTGCCAAATTTCGTGAGGTCCGAGCCGAGCGAAATCGGCGCATTGATCGTGTGCGAACCGCCCGCGTCGGCCTTGATCACCGACACGCCGCCCGCATCCGTCTGAAGCGTGAGCGGGTCCGTCCCGGCAATCGTGTAGCTGCCCGTGCCTTGAAACTGCACATGACCCACCGTCGTCGCTCCGGAAAGTGCCACGTTCGTCGCGCCGGCCTGCGCGCTGAAGGACGCATTGCTGCCAACACCAGTTGGCGCACCGCCCGGCGACCAGTTGCCCGCTGTATTCCAATTGCCGTCCACCGTAGGCGACCACGTTTTGTTGAAGACCTGCTCATTGCTCACCGCGTAAAAGTGCATCGTGTTCCCGGGAATTTGCGGGAGAAAGTTTAAGTCCGTGGAAGTCCCTGTAGCGACAAACGTATAACGCAGAGCCGAAGCTACGAGCGCGTCCTCATTGTAAACGATGCTCGCACCGGTCGGCGAGGAGACCGTCTGTGTGCGATTAGCGCCGAGTCCCCACGCCTCATTATAAAGCGTCGCCACATAGGTCTGTCCTGGAACCAAAGCGCTCAGATTCAGTGTCGCCGGATTGCCGTTGTACTGGAATCCATCGAACAACGCCGAGAGCGACTGCCCCGCAAAGCCGGTGTGATCGCCGCCGCTGCCGAAAGTTGCGCCTGCCCCGTTCAGCGTCCACCCCACACCTGCTGTACCCGTGCCGAGAAACGTGGCACCATTAAGGACCACATCGCCACCGATAACATTGCCGAGAGCGACGTACGTTTTCGACGTGCTTACGCCCGAGGTGGAGTCGCCGAAAATCTCGCCGCTGGAAAACAAAGCATCCGCCGCGAAGCCCGCCTGCGAAGCGATAAGTGTGGCGATGCTGCTAAATAAGATGCCCCGGCCAAGAGTGCGGCGGGACGACGACAGGGAATGATTCTTGTTTTTCATGGAGTCAGTGTGTGCTGGTGGTTGTGAGAGAGTGAATTTGACGGTGCTGTTGCTCAAACGTCGATTTGCACTTACTCCTAGGGCACTGCGAAGGCAAGTAAGTTTTTTGAGGTATTCACGGAGGCAGTTCCATCGCTCCAGAATGTCGAACGGAAGACTCGCAGTTTAACCGCGAATCCGCATGATTCGTCTATGCGCAGAACCATCACTCTCGTTGCCTGTCTTTTGACATCTGCCCTCTTCGCCGCCGACGTGGAGGTGGGCGATTCCGAGTCGCTTGGCCGTGCGCTGCGGGAGGCAAAACCAGGAAGCATTATCCGGCTCGCTCCCGGGCGGTTTGCGGGTGGCATTTCCGTGGCGAATGTCAGCGGCACGCCGACTGCCCCGATCGTCCTCGCGGGCGCAGCGGGCGGCGCTTCGTTGATCGAAGGCGGGGCGGCTGGTCTGCATTTGAGCGGGTGCTCGTATTGGGAGTTGCGCGACGTGGTTTTTAGCGGTGCGACAGCAAACGGGGTCAACATCGACGATGCGGGAAAATCGAACATCGCAGTGAAAGGGATCATCCTTCGCGGGCTCGAGGTGCGCAACAACTCGCCGCGCGGCAATCGCGATGGAATCAAGCTTTCCGGCGTGGACGCGTTCACTGTCACGGGATGCAAAATCAGCCAGTGGGGCGACAGCGGCTCGGCCATCGACATGGTCGGGTGCCACGATGGCGTGGTCGAGAATTGCACGTTCACCCACACCGAAAACGCAGCGATGGCGAACGGCGTACAGACGAAAGGCGGAAGCCGCGCGGTTGTGATTCGGAAATGCAGATTCACCAACGCCGGAGGCCGCGCTGTGAACCTCGGCGGCAGCACCGGAGCGCCCTACTTCCGGCCGCTTAACGCAACCGCCGAGGCCCGCGAAATCACGGTGGAGGACTGCCTTTTCAGCGGCAGCATGGCACCTGTCGCATTTGTCGGCGTGGACGGCGCAATCGTGCGCTACAACACATTTGTGAATCCCGGACGATGGGTCGTGCGAATCCTGCAAGAGAACCAAAACGCCGCATTCACCCCGTCCAGAAACGGCGTTTTTGCAAACAATCGCATCACATTTAAGAGCAGTCTCGCGATGGCTGTGAACATCGGCGGCGGCACAGAGCCAAAGACCTTCGGTTTTGAAAAAAACGCATGGCTCTGCGAAGACGCCCCCGCCGAGTCCCGCGCCCGCTTGCAATTGCCGTTTGGCGAAACCGGCGGAATCTACGGCGAGGCGGATCCGGCGGGAGTCGGTGTGCGCGGGAAGTGACGCTGTCGGCGGGAAACATGGTTTTTGCCGTCGCGGCCGGCTTCGGGCCTTTGAGGGGGCTGTTTTGAGGGGCGAAATGGTGCATTTTGGAGCCTTCCGAGGCGCGCTTGGGGCGGGAATTATTTGCACAGGCGGATTGCGGGGTGACGGGCGTGATCCGCAAGCACTTTTTCACATGAAATTATCGAGGCGTTGGCTTGACTGAGGAGCTTCCACACCGCTACTGCAAGCGTAGTTCGAGGATGAAACCACAAGATAGTGTGGTTTCGAGTAAAAACCAACACGACTTCAAAACGCCCAATGACAACCGCCATCACGCCACCCGACGCACTCTTCTTTTCCGACGAAAAAATCGTAGCCACCGAGCAGGGGGACTTCGTCGTGTATCAAATGGGGGCAAAGACCTTCCGTCTCGACAAGACCAAAGCCCGCGCGAGGCTTGCCGGGAAGAAGGTCATCAATGGAATGCGCAGCGCAGAGCTGAATATTCTGCCGCTGAAATACCACGACGCATACCGCATTTACAAGCAAATGAAGGCGAACCACTGGGAACCCGACGTCATCGACATGACGCGAGATTCGCAGCAGTGGAATACCGGGGCACTTTCGGCGAAGGAGCGTTGGATTATTGAGATGGGCGTGGGCTATTTCTCCGCTGCGGAAGGCATCGTGGGCGACTCCGTGTTGCACGTCATTGAGGACAACCTCACGGCGGCGGAGCTGAAGCACGCATCGCTCCGCCACATCGCGGAAGAGTCCATCCACATGGACTCGCTGCTGCACATCATCGGCTCTCTGAACATCGACCTCGACGAAGTTACCGCAAAGTTCACCGACATCCCGAGCGTGCAAAAAAAGAACGCATTCATCACGCGCCAGATGCCGGAGTTGAAAATGGGCATCGACCTCACGCAGACCGTGAACAAGCAGAAGTTCGCGAAGGCGATTTTCGGCATCACGCAGGTCATGGAAGGCACGCAATTTTACGCGCTTTTCGCGATGATTCTCTCGCTCCACCGGCAGAACAAAATGACGGGCATCGGTCAGATGTTCCAATACACGCTGCGCGACGAGTCGAACCACATCGAACTCGGCCGCTACATCCTCACGCAACTCATCGCTGAAAACCCGGACATTTGGACCCCGGAGTTCCGCGCGGAACTTGTGGAATTCATGCGCGAGGGCGTGGAGCTGGAAAAGGAATTCGTGCGAGACTGTCTGCCCGAGGACGGCGTGGGCATGACCCAGGTGGATTTTCTGACCTACGTGGAATACAACGCGGACCGTCGCCTCGCCGGTCTCGGCCTGCCGACGCTCTCAAACGTAAAGACGAACCCGTTTGCCTGGCTGGACGAAGTGATCTTCCTGCGCAAAGAGAAGAACTTTTTCGAGACGCGCGTGACGGAGTATCAGACGAGCGGAAGCGTCACGAACGCAGCGGAAGACGACTTGGTTTAAACGGGCAGGGATGCGATGATTTGTGACTTGTGACTGGTGAGAAGTGACTTGTCGCAAGCGGGAAGCCGCGCCGCACGCTTGCGACCAGTCACCAGTCCCCGGTTGCAAGCACGGCGACTGACCGTTCCCGGATGGACGCGAGAGCCCTACTCGCCCCGCGGGTTTTCCAGCGCTGCAATCTGCGCCATCACTTGGTCGCTGATGCGCTGATAGACTTCGCGCGGATCGCCGGCGACGTCTGCTTTTTTAAAATAGATCGGTCTGCCAATCACCACGGTGACGGATGCGCGCTGCGGGAATTTTGCACCGCGCGGAAACGCTTTGAATGCGCCGAAGACGCGGACGGGAATCACCGGCGCGAGGGTCTTTGCGACAATCAAACCGAGTCCTGCTTTCGCCGGAAGCAGTTCTCCGTCGCTGCTGCGAGTGCCTTCGGGAAATACGATGGTGCCGCCGCCGTCTTTCACGAGACGTATGACGGACTTCAGCGCGCTCATGTCCGCGCCTTCGCGGTCCACGCCGACGACGTGGAGATGGGGGAGCAGCTTGCCGAGAAGCGGAATGTCGAAGAGCGATTTGCGGGCGAGATAGTGCAGTTCGCGCTCCATGCAAATTCCAACGAGCGGCGGGTCGAGAAAGCTTTGATGATTCGACGCGATGATTGCGGAACCTTCTTCGAGGAGGTTTTCGCGACCATAGACTTGCAGTCGGAAAAAGTTCAGAGCTGTGAACTTCGCGACTGTCCAGCAGTAGCGGTAGATCAATCCCATGGCCGGCTAAACTCCGAGCGGAAGGACGAGACCTTTGAGCTTTAGCCGCCCGATGATTTCGCCGACCACGCCGTCGATGGTGAGGTGCGAACTCTCGATGACGTGGGCATCCTCGGCGATGACGAGCGGGCTGTTGCGGCGCGTGGTATCGACTTTGTCGCGCTCGCCGATGGCGTCGTGGAGTCCCTGCTTTGCGCGGCGCGCGGCGCGGACTTCAGGGCTGGCATCGACGTAGAATTTGTAAGGCGTTTCGGGGAAAACGACGCTGCCGATGTCGCGGCCTTCCATCACGAGATTGTGAGTAGTCGAAAAGACGCGCTGTTTATCCACGAGCAGCTTGCGGACTTCGGGGATGGAGGAAACTGCGGAGACATTCGCGTTGACTGCGGCTTCGGTGAGAAACGGTTCCGGGTCCACCCCATCGAGCAGGATGGTGCTCTGCAAATTGGCCACGCCGCATTCGAAGTTCACGGAGTCGAGCAACCGCACAACCGCCGCCGCATCGTTAGCAGATACTCCGCGGCTCGTGACGAGCCAGGTGACGGCGCGATACATGGCGCCGCTGTTGACGTAAAGATACCCGAGCTTGCGGGCGAGAAGACGGGCGACGCTGCTTTTGCCGCTGGCCGCCGGCCCGTCGATTGCGATGACTGTGTGCATCGGGGGATAAATCCACGCCGCTCGAAAAAGAGCAACCGTGATTACCAGTCGGGCGCCGGGAATCGGAAAATACCGCGCGGTAAATGAGCGAAGACATCGGTGCACGGTGAGCGCAATTTAGCGCACCGCCGCCTTTCAATCACGCGGTCGTTCCAAACGCCGACGCGTCCACCAGCGTGAGGTTCGGCGCGACTTTGCGGAAGTCATCCACGTTGCGGGTGATAAGTCCTTGGAAACGTGCGGCGAATGCGGCGATGAGGACATCCGCGACCGGGCGTCGGGGAAGTTTCTCTGTCTTCCGTTTGGCGACAAAAGTGTGCCACAAATTGTGCGCAGCAATGGTATCTCCGGTCGTCCATGATTCGCTGGAGATAATCCCATATTCTCCCAGAAACTCGTCTTGCAGTGTCCGATTTCCCGCAAACTGCGGGGCGAGCTCCACGTAAGCAATCGGCGAAATGATCAGCCCTTCCGCCAAGTGTGTATCGAGGCATTGCGCCGAACTTTCACAAAAGTGTGCGTCTTCCAGCAGCACATCGAGCAATACGCAGGTATCGACGACCCAGGCCATGCGTCAGTCTTCGTATTCCCCGCCCCGAAGTTCCTCCATGCACGCAGCCGTGGTGATCCGAGAAGCTTCTGGATTCAGGCGATAGTAAAGCCCGATTGCATCACGGAAACTCTTGCGAGGAGCCGCTGCCTTTTCCGCAGTGGGCTTCCCGTCAAAGAGAACGATGATCTTCACCTCGCCTTCGGGTGCGGACAACGGGTGCCTGACTTGAAGGTGCCCTTCGTGATCAATCACGCCTGTGGTTTCGATGGCATTCATTTCTCACCTATAGCTTCGCACCGACGGATGCGCCACTTCGTATTGCAGTGGCTCGGCGTGGCGGATGGACTTGCTTGGGTCGGCTCCGGCTTCCCATGCGGCCACGTGGAGGAAGTTTTCGTCGTCGCGTTTTACGTCGCCGGCGCAGACTTTGCCGCTTTGCACTTCGGGGTCTTTTTCGGTGTATTGGAATTCCTCGCGGAAATGTCCGCCGCAGCTCTCGCGGCGCTCCAGGGCGTCGCGGCAGGTGAGCTCGCCGAACTCGAGGAAGTCGGCGACGCGGCCTGCTTTTTCGAGCGAGACGTTGAGCGATTCGCCACTGCCGGGGACGTTGACATTTTCCCAGAATTCGGCGCGCAGCGTCGGGATGCGGGAGAGGGCGCGGTTGAGCGATTTTTCCGTGCGGGCCATGCCGCAGAGGTCCCACATGAGCAGGCCGAGTTCGCGGTGAAACTCATCGACGGTTTTCTTGCCTTTGATGCCAAGGAGCTTGCTGGTGCGTGCGTTTGCGGCTTCTTCGGCTTCACGAAATGCTCCGTCGGTCGGCTTCGGGCGTTTGTCCGGTGCCACCGTAGCGAGGTAGTTTCCGATGGTCGATGGGATGACGAAATAGCCGTCTGCCAGTCCCTGCATGAGCGCGCTGGCACCGAGGCGGTTTGCGCCGTGATCGCTGAAGTTTGCCTCGCCGAGGACGAAGAGACCGGGGACGTTCGACATCAAATTGTAGTCCACCCACAGCCCGCCCATCGTGTAGTGGACGGCTGGATAGACGCGCATCGGGACGTGGTAAGCGTCTTCGTTCGTGATCTGCTCGTACATCTCGAAAAGATTGCCGTATTTCTCCTCCACGATCGCTTTTCCGCGAGGCCTTACGTCTTCCTCTTTCTCGCCAGCCGCGCCTTTTCCATAACGCAAAATCGCTGCGCCGAAATCGAGATAGACACCGAGTCCGCCGGGGCCGACTCCGCGCCCTTCGTCGCACTGCATCTTGGCCGCACGCGACGCGATGTCGCGTGGTGCGAGGTTGCCGAATGCAGGATACATCCGCTCCAGATAGTAATCGCGCTCGGCTTCGGGGATTTCGCCAGGCTTGCGTGTGTCGCCCTTTTTCAGCGGTACCCAGCAGCGTCCGTCGTTGCGCAGCGACTCGGACATGAGCGTGAGTTTTGACTGAAATGATCCCGCCACCGGGATGCACGTCGGGTGAATCTGCGAGAAGCACGGGTTTGCAAACAGCGCGCCCTTTTTGTGCGC
>JAYSTZ010000548.1:0-7590 GCA_043719365.1 Verrucomicrobiaceae bacterium
GCGCGAGGCGAGGCTATCCATGTCGATTGCAGGGATCGCCGCCGGTTGCGCGTCGAGTTTCTTCTCCTCTTTCTTCGGTTCCGGAGAAGCCGGCTGGAGCTCATCCGCAGGTTCAAACGGAGAGCGCAATCCTTTCTGCAACGCGAGCGCATAAGCACGTGTGACCTCGGTAAAATGCGGCTCTGGCTGACGCGGGCCCCAAGGGCTCGGGACGAGCGTTCGCAGCTCGCGTTCGCTGAGAAAGTACAGCCATTTTCCATCGGGAGAAAACGTCGGCGACTCGCTATTGATTCGATCACTCGTCACGCTCGTCAGTTCACCTGTGGCTGCCCGGTACAGCATGATTTGCTTGTAGGTGTTTGCCGAGGCCGTTGCGAATGCGAGCCACTGATTATCCGGCGACCACGTGATGTCGTCGAATTCGTCCTCAAGGCTGCTCACGACGAGCTTCGTTTCCTTCGCAGCGAGATTTCGCACCCAGAGCTGGCGGTTTTTATCCTCCCACGCGATCCATTTTCCGTCGGGCGAAACGACGGGTGGAAAACGGAACACCGTGCCGTCTTGCGTGAGCAAATCAGCCGCGCCGACGCCATTCGCCGGCAGTCGTGTGAACTCAATCTCGCCCGTCTCGTCCGTCTGCGCGAGGAGCGATTTCCCATCCGGGAAAAACGACGCATTTCGCAACCGCACACCTTCTTTGCGCGGCACCGCGACGAAGCGGAGGCCCGGCTCGACTGGCGCGACGAAGACTTCGCCCCGTGCAGTGAGCACGACGCGATTGCCGTCGGGCGAAATGTGGGCGCTGGTGAGATAGTTGAGCGGCTCCTTCACCCAGCGCTCGCGCGTTTGATCGAGGTCGGTCGAGAGCGTGATGGAAATTGCCGCGTCCGCCTTCGTCGCAATCGTGAACAGCCGGAGGTCGGCACCTTGTTGGTAAATGATGCGACCTCCGTCGAGCTTCGCAGATTTCGCATCAAGGCTCTTGTGCGCGGTGAGCGATTGCAGGTCCGCGCCATCGGGTTTCATCGACCACAGATTGCTGATGCCCGAGCGGTCGCTGACAAAATAAACGCGCCCCTGCCACCAAAGGGGATTCTTTGAAGTACCCGCAAAATCCGCAGTGAGCGGCACCGCTTCTTCCGTGCCTTCATCGTAGCGCCAGAGCGTCTGCGCCGTCCCGCCTTTGTACCGCTTCGTGCTGCTTCCCTGAAACGGCAGTCGCGTGAAAAAGAGCTGCTTTCCCGTGTCCTCGAAAACGCCGTCGCTCGCCTGCGCAAGCGGCAGCGGTGTTTCTTCGCCAGTGGCGGGGTCGAGCGACACGAGCTGATCGTTCGGGAGCGTCGAGTAAGCCTTTGTCGAGTAGAGGATGCGACCCTGCGGAGTCCAGTTTGCCACGAACGCACCCTCGCCATGCCAAGTCAGCCGCTTCGGCTGTCCACCGGCGAGCGGCATGACATAGACCTCCGCCGGCCCTTCATATTGGGCGGTGAATGCTACGATCGTTCCGTCCGGCGAGATCGCGGCGTGCGACTCCATTCCGGCGTGCGATGTGAGGCGTTGCGCCGTTCCGCCGGTCACGGGCACTTTCCATAAATCGCCCTCCGAAGTGAAGACAACCGTCTCCCCATGAAGAGCCGGAAAACGATAGTAGCCATTCGGCGCTGCGATTGCGCCGGTGGCCAAGGCGAGACTGGTGAGGACGAAGAAGATGCGCATTTGGGCGGCAACAAAAGCCAGAATGGTCAGGGTCTGACAAACGAATATCGACCGGCTCCAAAACGGAGCAGGGCACGGCGCGCTGAAATGAAGCTAAGACACACGGCTTCGGTCGCTTTCATCCGCCACGCAGCCACACATGTGCATGCGTCCATTTTTCCGCTCAATCACTCACGCCACCGCCACATTCGTAACCCTCGTTGTTTTGGTCCGAGGGGAGGGGCGTGTCGCAGTTGCGCGGCCGTCTGGGGAGACTTCGATCCGCTTGGAAAATGTGGATGCGGCGGTTTTCGCACGTCGCGGAGGCCTCGGATACGAGCGATGTAGGCTATCTAGGCCCGGCTCAAGTAACCGGCGAGCGCTGGAGCAATCTCGCACCGCAATCGCAGGCTGGTGCGAGCAATCGCGGGGAAAAAGCGGATCGAATCAACAACGGCATGGGTGACGCCTGGCAAACGTGGGACAATGTGGACGGCAACACAAAAGACGCTGCACTCGCTGCGCTCCCGCTCGTGTCTGCGGAGAATCCAGCGTGGGTGATGCTCGCGTGGCCGACGCCGGTAAAAATCGACGGACTGTTCGTGGCCGCCGTCTTCGAGGACAAGCGGCAGGGGAAAACATGGGCGATGCCGGTGCCCTCGCGCAACATGAGCCTCAAGGGCTTCACGCTCAGCGAGGAAAACTTCTGGCCGACATGGAGCCAGACGCCCGACGGAAAAGTCTATGTGATGAACGGTGCAGCCGCGCCGGCGACGAAAAGCTCTTGCGCAGAACCGGCGAAGTCCCGAACGCATCGTCCAAAACCGGCGGCGCACTCGACCTAATGAGTGGTTTTTCTGCAAATGGATGCTTTTGCGCCTTTTGCGCCTTTCGCGGTCAATCCGGTTCCGTTTCTAGGTTGAATCCGGTGGCCGACTCGCTCAATTGAACCGTCGCCTCTGCGGCGTCATCCGCCGTGCGTGGAGGCGACGGGTGCGATGAGATTTGCCTGCAACTGGCCGGGAGTGACTTCGCCCTCCCAGCGGCTGATTGCGATGGTGGCAACGCCGTTTCCTATGAAATTGGTGAGGGAGCGGCACTCGCTCATGAAGCGGTCGATACCGACAAGAAGCGCGAGGGATTCGATGGGGATTCCGGGCACGACTTGAAGCGTCGCGGCGAGGGTGACAAACCCCGCACCAGTGATTCCGCTGGCTCCTTTGGAGGTAAGCATGGCGACCAGGAGGAGGCTGATTTGCTGCGAAAGGTCCAGCGGGGTATTCGTGGCTTGTGCGAGGAAGACGGCGGCCATCGACATGTAGATATTTGTGCCGTCAAGATTGAAGCTGTAGCCCGTGGGCACAACGAGACCGACTGTGGATTTGGAGCAGCCAAGATGCTGTAGCTTTTGGATAAGGTGAGGAAGTGCGGTCTCGGAGGAACTGGTGCCAAGGACGAGGAGGAGTTCATCTTTAATATAGACGAGAAACCGGACGATGGAGAAGCCGCACCAGCGTGCAATCCCGCCGAGAATGATGAAAACGAAGAGCCCGGCTGTGACGTAAAACCCGGCCATGAGCGCGAGAAGTTTGTTCAGCGTGCCGATGCCGTGCGCTCCGACCGTGTAGGCCATCGCGCCCAGTGCGCCGATCGGGGCGACTTTCACGACGATCTGCATAACGCCGAAAAAGAGCTGCCCGCCAGTGTCGATGGCATGAAGGAGCGGCATTCCTTTTTGGCCCATGGAGACGATGGCAAACGCGACGAGCATGGCGATGAGGAGGACCTGCAGAAGGTCGCCGGAAACGAAAGCCCCGACGAACGTAGAGGGGATGATATTGAGCAGGAACTCTACGGTGCTGAGGGTATTCGCTTTTTGGGTATAGGCGCTGGCGGTCGTGGCGGAGGCGGAATCGGGGTGGAATGTCTGCCCAGCGGGCGTGATGCCTGCGCCGGGTTGCAGGACGTTCACGACGATGAGGCCGATGACAAGTGCTACGGTGGAGACTACTTCAAAATAGACGAGCGACTTGATTCCGACGCGGCCAAGTTTTCGAAGATCGCCGACGGATGCGATGCCATGGACGACGGTGCAGAAGATGATTGGAGCGATCATCATTTTCACGAGCTTGATGAAACCATCCCCGAGCGGCTTGAGCGACTTCCCAAGGTCGGGAAAAAAGTAGCCAATCGCGATGCCCGCCGCGACGGCGATGAGCACCTGGATGTATAATATACGGTACCAAGGCTTGCTGACTGGAGTGGTGGAGATTGCGGACATCGCTCCTGCTTTCGCAGAGTCGTGCGACGGTTTCCAGCCTGCGGTGGAAGAAATTCAACTCAAAACCAGAACGTTCGCCTCCGCGAAAAGGAGCGAACGCTATTTGTCCCGCGACCAGCCGCCGCCCAGCGCTTTGATGAGCTGAACGGTGGTGGCGAGGCGCTCGCCGTTCAGGGCGGCGATGGCAAGTCGGGCGTTTAGTGCGCTGCGCTCCGCTTCAAGAACGTCGAGATACTGGCTCGTGCCGGATTTGTAACGCTCCCTCGCGAGGCTGGCACCGCGGGCAGTGGAGGCCTGCGCTCGGTGCTGTGCCTCGCCTCGGGTCTGAAGCGCACGGAGTGCGCCGAGTGCCGTCTCCACATCGGCTGTGGCGGAGAGAACAGATTGTTCAAATTTTGCACGGGCTTCTTTTGCCACAGATTTCGCGGCGGAGAGGGATGCGCGGTTTTTGCCGCCGTCAAAAATGGGGACAGAAAACGATGCGCCGAATGTCCATGTCCGGCTGTCATTATCGAAGAGTTCGGCGGAATCCCCGGTGAGCAGACCGATCTGCCCGCCCAATTTCACGACGGGAAGGAAGGCGGCTTTTGCCACGCCGATGCGCGCGGATGCGGCGGCGAGGCTGCGCTCGGCGGCGGCGACGTCGGGACGTCGCGTGACGAGTTGCGCGGGAATCCCTGCGGGCACCAACGGAACGCGCGGCGCGGCTTTCCACGAAAGATCCGCACCGACCGAGAATCTGCTAGGGCTTACCCCAATAAGAACGGCGAGTCCGTTTTCAAGAGCGGGACGTCGCTGTGCAAGCAAGGCGAGATCAGCCTCGGCATTTGCGACTTCGGCTTCGCCCCGTGCGACGTCGAAATCGTTGCCGATGCCGGCCTTCATCCGCTGCTGTGCAAGGTCGAGGGTTTCTCTTCGGAGCGTTACGGTCGCGCGCAAGATGCCACGTTGCGTGTCGAGCGTGCGGAGGGTGAACCACGTTGCGGCGACTTCTGCGCGCAGGGACAAAGCGAGCGCCTCGCGAGCCGACCAAACCGCATCAAGGTCCGCATCGGCGGCTTCCACGTTCCGGCGGATGCGGCCCCAGACGTCGAGCTCGTATCCGAAATCGAGAGGCACTGTGACCGTGCTGATCGAAGCAGACGGCAAAGGGCCAGGAAAACCGGCGACCCGCTGCGTTGCGGAATTCCGCGATCGCTGGACGCCGGGATTCAGCGTGATGCCAGGGAAAAATTCGGCCCGTGCGATTCCGCTCACAGCGCGTGCCTGCTCAATGCGAGCTATCGCGGCCTGAACGTCGAGATTGTCCGACGCGACGCGGTCGAGCATTTGCGTGAGTTGTGCATCGCCGAATACGCTCCACCAATCGCCGCCCGCGAGGAGCCGTGCCGAGCCGGAGGCATTGCGGTATGCCGAGGCGACATCGGCCGCAGGTGCGCCGTATTCCGCCCCGATGATGGGCGCTTTGAATGCACGCGCAGGTGGCGCGGCGGTGAGCGGCGCGACACACAGTGCGGTGAACAGGAGCGTAGCTTTCATAGGAGACATCGGGTCAGACATGGTTCGGTGGGACTGGGGCTTCGATTGCTTTAACGTTCTTCTTTCTGCGAACGACGACATAGAATACGGGAGTGAGGAAGAGGCCGAATATGGTGACGCCGATCATTCCTGCGAACACCGCGACGCCCATGGCTTGTCGCATCTCCGCGCCTGCGCCGGTGCTGGATGCGAGAGGGTAAACTCCCGCGATGAAGGCGATGCTGGTCATCAAAATCGGGCGCAGTCTGAGGTGGCATGCCTCGAGCGCTGCTTCGACTGCGTCCATTCCTTCCCGCTGTTTTTCGCGGGCGAATTCGACGATGAGGATCGCATTTTTACAGGCGAGTCCGACGAGCACGATGAGGCCGATTTGGGTGAAGACGTTGTTCTCCATTCCTTTGATCAAAAGTCCGACCATCGCGGAGAGCAGAGTCATCGGGACGATGAGAATGATCGCGAGTGGAAGCGTGAGACTCTCGTATTGCGCGGCAAGCACGAGGAAGACGAGCAGCACGCACAACGGGAAGACGTAGATGGCCGTGTTGCCCGCGATTCGTTGTTGGAAGCTCAGTTCGGTCCACTCGGCTTTCATACCATTGGGTAACTCCGCGAGGACTCGCTCCATCGCTTCCTCGGTCTGGCCGCTGGAGAATCCGGGAGCCGCGACGCTGTTGAGGTCGGCGCTCGGATACCCGTTGTATCGCATGACTCGGTCCGGCCCGTAGGAGTCGGAGACTTTCACAATCGAGCCAAGCGGAACCATTTGCCCTTGGGCGTTGCGCACCTTGAGCCGCGTGATGTCTTCGGAGCTATCGCGGAACGGCGCGTCGGCCTGCGCGACAACCTGATAGGTGCGGCCGAAGCGGTTGAAATCATTCACGTATAGCGAGCCGAGATTGATTTGGAGCGTCTCGAAAACGCTCTGCAACGGGACGTTCATCATCTTCACTTTCACCCGGTCCGGCTCGGCGGTGAGCTGCGGGACGTTGATCTGATACGACGAATACGTGTAGCCGAGGCCGGGTGTCTGGAAACTGCGTCCGACGAGTCCTTGTGCGACTTCAAATAGGGCGTCGGAGCCGAGATTCGCGCGGTCTTCGATCTGCACTTTGAACCCGCCGCTCACGCCGAGACCGTTCACCGGTGGAGGCGGGACGACGAAGATCATTCCCTCCTGAATACTGCTGAACATCCCGTTCAGTTTGCCTGCGATGGCGTCTGCGGTGAGCTCGGGGCCGTGCCGTTTGTCGAAGTCCTCCAATCCGTAGAACACGATGCCGCTGTTGGGCGATGCGGTGAATCCGTTGATGCTCAGCCCCGGAAACGCCACGCTGTCGCGAACGCCGGGCACTTTCGCCGCGAGATCGCCCATGCGGCGGATGACGGCGTCGGTGCGGTCGAGGGATGCAGCGTCGGGCAACTGCGCGACTGCGATCACGTATTGCTTGTCCTGAATCGGAACGAAGCCGGTCGGGATTTTCGTGAAGGTGAATCCCGTGAGAACGACGAGTCCCGCGTAAAGGAGAAGTGCGAGAAAGGAAAAGCGGATGACCTTTCGCACCCACGACGTGTAGGTCCGCGATGCCCAATCGAAGAAGCGGTTGAACGGACGGAAGAACCAGCCAAAGAGGAAATCCATCGTCTTCGTCAGCCAGTCTTTCGGCGCATCGTGCCCGCGAAGAAGCAGCGCGGAAAGAGCAGGGGAGAGCGTGAGGGAATTGAACGCGGAGATGACTGTGCTAATCGCTATGGTGACGGCGAACTGTTTGTAGAATTGCCCCGTGAGACCGCTGATAAATGCGGTGGGCAAAAACACGGCGCACAGAACGAGTGCGGTCGCGATGATGGGACCGGTGACCTCGTTCATGGCGCGCTTGGTCGCCTCAAGTGGAGACAAGCCGAGCGCGATATTTCGCTCCACGTTTTCCACGACAACGATGGCGTCATCGACAACGATACCGATCGCAAGCACGAGGCCGAACAGCGAGAGGGCGTTGATTCCAAAGCCGAGCATCTGCATCACCGCAAATGTTCCGACGAGCGAGACCGGCACAGCGGCCAGCGGGATGATGCTC
>JAYSTZ010000549.1:0-3194 GCA_043719365.1 Verrucomicrobiaceae bacterium
GCGTAACAGCTCCGTGGAAGGTTCCTGGTCGCTCGCACTACGAATTCATGAAAGGTGAGTACGAAGAAGCGTGGGATGCTCTGCCTGGACCCGGGCAAGTGGTTTTTCCTCTTGGACTTCATCGTGGGGTGCGTCTGGAAGTGACCTCGCGCACCCGCGTCGACGACCTCAGCGTTTCAACCGCCGCACTTGATGGCGGTGCCGCCAGGTTGCATTTTGCCGTGCATATCGTGAGCAACGCTCGAGCGGTCAAAGGGGTAGTGCGGACGCGCCTGGTTCCCGAGAATTTTTCAGGCGAGCCGATAGAGTTGCCCGATCAGCCGTTCGTCGTGCCCACTGCTGCTGCGGGCGCCACCGTAAATTTCGACACCCGCGTCGTGAACGCGAAATTGTGGTGGACCTGGGATCTGGGGGCTCAGAATCTCTACCGAGCCGAGGTCAGGATTGTGAATGAGGAGGGCGCGGCGGTCGATTCGACGGCAGTCCTATTCGGCATTCGAACGGTGGAGCGCGACTCGAACCTCTTGTATCGCATCAATGGCCAACCAGTGCTGATGCGGGGTGCCTGGTACGCCATGTCGCGTCTGTATCCGGCTTCCACCGATCGGTGGACCTATGAGAAAGATCTGCGATTGGCGCGCAACGCCAACATGAATCATCTGGTGAATTACACCGTCATCGAGAAGGATGATTTCTACGATCTGGCCGATAGGTTGGGCGTGCTCCTTTTTATGGAACTCCCGTTCAATCAAGAGGGACCGATCGACGCGCTGAACGATTCCTATCCACGCCGCCAACAATTTATCGATTGGTCGGCGGCTGAGGTGCGACAAATCGTCAAGCAGCTGCGCAATCACCCTTCGATCGGTGTCTGGGCGCCGGTTTCCGAAGTCACGGAGAACAGCCCCGAGATCAAAGTGTCATGGGACAAGCGCGTTGGTGAGGCGAGGAACGGCTACAACATTTTCCTGAAAACCATGCAGGCAGCGGTGGAGGAAACCGACTCCGATGCACTATATTTTCGGAGTTACTGTGATTTTGGCGAGCACCACTTCTGGGAAGGAACGTTCTTCAGCGGAACCACATACGATCAGCAATTCGACGCGAGTGCCTCGTTCGTGTCGGAATACGGCGCAGAGGCATTGTTTGCGCCTGAAAGTGTTTCCAGGATGGTGGAAGTCAAGACCCTATGGGCAACTCGTTCTGAGGCGCTCGCGCCGGTCTCGCTGCCCATCAGCGTGCGATCATTTCTCTACCAACATCCCTGGCAGTCCTTTGGAGTGGATTTCACGACGACCGCAATCGGGCTGAATGTCTCGCGGACAATCGAGACCTTCAATCAATACATCAACGCGTCACAGATTTACCAAGCGTTCATTTACGGATACGCTGCCGACGCTTACCGCCGCAAGGCATTCGATCCCATCAATGGGATCCGCAGCTGGATGCTGAAGAGCTTCCCGGAAGTACCGATTGGCGGTTTCGGAGTCATCGACGCCTTCGATACTCCGACCCGGGCCTACTATGAGCAGAAGAGAACCTTTGCTCCGGTCGCGCTGAGTTTCGCAATCCGCCTGCCGCTGGAATCCATTCCCGCGGGCTCGAGCATCAGCGTTCCCATCTGGTTGTCAAACATATCGTCGGATACGTTGTCAGGTGTGTCGGTCACTTGGGCGCTTTACAGCCTGGACGGGAAGAGTAGCCAAGGGGGTCAAGCGACGGCGGCAATCGCCGGACATCATGCCGCCCCTGTCGCCACGGTGACCCTTGCCGTACCAGAGGCGGGGGGTCTCTATCTATTGCGAGGCTACGCTCATCAGGCGGGCCATATGATTGCCACGGCCTCCTCCTTCCTGAAGGTGGCAACGCGAGCAACACGCAAGCCGCTGCGTGTCCTGGTCGTCGGATCTCCGGAGTGGGCCAATCCCGCGGCGGATTTTCTCGAGGGATTCGGCGCGCAAGTGTCACGCTCGCTGGCCGAGAACACGGTCATCCGTCCGCTGAAATTTCCGGCGACTGTGGGAGAGCTGCGCAGCAAATACGATGTCATCTGGCTCGCGGGTTACAATGCCTATTGGCGCGAAGCGCCAGCGTTTCTCGCTGATTTTATCAAATCCGCGGTGCTTCAGGGCACGACTCTCGTACACAGCGGCAGCTCAGGGAGTTTTCACGGGGGCGGTGATATCAACAATAGGGCGGCCGCACTGGACCTCACCTCACTCGCCGATGTTTTGCCGGTAACGGTGGAGCACGAAAACGACGTGTATGCTCGGTCTAAATTCCTGGCAGGAAAGCAGCGCAATCCATTCGCGGTCGATCACACGTTTCCCGTTGTCGCAACTGGGACTGCTCCGCAATGGTTGCGCGAAGTAGATTTTGCCAACGTGGCTCCTGAGAACTTCCACGTGCTACGCGCGAAGCCGACAGCAAACGTCCTGCTCAGATTGGGTGAACTACCCTTGCTCGTGTCCGGTCAGTATGGAAAGGGCAAGACGATCGCCTATATGGGATTCTCTCCTGAAGGCAGCCCATTGCTTGAGCATGCCCCCGTCATACTGGATCGGGCGATCCGGGAAGCTGCATCCGGGCGTGCCTTCGCGACAATGAGCGCAATTATCCTTGCCCTGGCTTCTGGCGACGATCCACCACAAAATATAGCCCGATCGATCGACGAACGCGTCGCTCCCATTTTCGAGTCCATTCTGAGTGCACGCGCGGATCCGCCCGAGCGCCCCGCCGTGAGCTGGTCCCAGGACACTGATGGCACTGTGCACGGCCATGTCAGAATCGAAAATGGAAAACGATTCAATTTCGGGCTGCGCCTGAGAATGGTCGGGCAGGATGGACACACGGATGACTCACTTGCGCTGTGGGGCGAGCAGTTTTTCAACTTGCTTCCACACGAAGTGGCGGAGACCGACATAACCGTGGTGCGCCCGATCAGAGCGGTGCCGGTTCGTATGACGCTCGCGATCCAGACCATCGATGGTCGGGAGGTTCAATATCCGGATTGGGATGTGCCACTGCCGCCGTGAAACTCCGCAGTGTCCGGATCATGCATCAATTACCGGGAAAGCTGTGATTCGAAGCTTGGCCCCCGCGTAGGGGCGTAGGGTGAGCTGTTCTGATAGCTGTGAAGCAGCCCATTTAATCGGACTGTTGGATACGGGATCCGCCGCTCCTTCCTCGGCTTT
>JAYSTZ010000550.1:0-3190 GCA_043719365.1 Verrucomicrobiaceae bacterium
CCGTATTTTCCGAGCTCGTAATTGACCGAGCCGAAACGCGCTCCATTGGCCGACGCGAAGCGCGCGGCGAGCGATGCGACGGCCTCGCTGTCGAACTTCACCACGTCCGCGCCAATCACGTCGGCGGGCTTCAGCTCGTCGGCAAACTGCGAGAGTGTGCGGCTCGCGGTGAGTGCCCCGTCGGCGACGACATATTCGCGCAGGCCGAACTGCGCAGCCGGATCATGCACGAGCAGGTACCAGCGCTCGGGCCACGGCGCGCCTTCACGCGCCTCGATTCGGGCGAGGCGCTTCGCAGCGTCCTTTGGCAGGAGCTTGAGTGCGGCGATGGCCGATTTGCCCTGCGCGAAGGCACAGGCTGTGAAAGCGAACAAGGCGACGAGAATGACGCGGAGCATTTTCACCACGCTAGCGGGCGGTTCCTGCGAATTCCAGTGCGCAATCTCGCGCCATCACTTCACCGTGCCGCGAAACCACTCGGCGAACTTCGGGATGCCGTCGGCGATTTTTGTGTGCGGGTTGTAGCCGAGCAGTGTGCGCGCTTTGGAAATGTCTGCATACGTCACCGGCACGTCGCCGGGTTGCTCGGGCATTTTTTGAATGACGGCCTTTTTTCCCAACGACGCCTCGATAGTGGCGATTAGCTCGCTGAGCGTTGTGGTCTGGCTTTCGCCGAGATTGAAGACATCGCAGAGCTGCCCTTCGTAGCCGAGGCACGCCTCCATTCCCTGCATAATGTCATCGACATACGTGTAGTCGCGCCGCGTCGTGCCGTCGCCAAATTGCTGGATCGACCGGCCTTCCCAAATCGCCCGCGAGAACGAATGGATCGCGAGGTCGGGACGCTGGCGCGGGCCATAGACGGTGAAGAAGCGGAGGTTGATCGTCCGCAGCCCGAAAAGATGGCTGTAGTTTGAGCAGATTTGCTCGCCCGCAAGTTTCGTCGCTGCGTAAGGCGAGATTGTCTGCGTGAGCGCGAGATCCTCGCGGAACGGTAGCGTCTTCAGCACGCCATAGACGCTGCTGCTGCTGGCGCAAACAAAGCGCGGGACATTTGCCTGTTTGGCGGCTTCCAGAAGGTTCAGCGTGCCGAGGATATTCGTCTCCACGTAAAGGCGCGGATCTTTGATGGATGGCCGCACGCCGGCCCGCGCTGCGAGATGCACGATGCTGTCGTAGCGCCCTTCTTTCACCAGCCGAAGCATTGCGTCGGCGTCGCGGATATCGAGCTCGTGAACTGCCGCGTCCTTCGAGAAAGCAGCGACGTTGGCGCGCTTGATTGCGGGATCGTAAAAATCGTTGAACTCGTCCACCACATCCACGCTGTGCCCAAGCCTCAAGCAGCGCTCGACAAAGTGCGACCCAATGAACCCGGCACCACCTGTGATGAGAATCTTCATGAGCGCAGGCTATTTTCCGGAACCACCTATCTGCAAGATAGAACGCTCTTGTTACCGCGCTTTGAAATGCGGCTGCGGGAAAAGCTTGGCAAAAACTTCCGGCCCGCTGAACGATGCGCCGACATGATCGTCGTTCAACGAATTTCCATCCGCCAGATTTCATGACGGGACGCAGCCTCGTCGTTTGGCTCCTCCGACTCGCCGTTACCGGGCTCCTTCTCGCGTGGGTGTTTTCGCGTGCGGAGATTCGCGACGGTCTGACAGCAGCGGAATTCCAACGGCCAGTGTGGCTGCTCGCAGCGTTCGCGTGCGGCGGGGCGACCGCGATTCTGAGCGGCTTACGCTGGTACGCGTGCCTCCGTGCATGTGACTGCGTGCTGCCGTTTGGCACCGTCCTTCGGGTTTCGCTCGCGGGAAATGCGGCGGGCCTGCTGTCGGTCGGCTCGCTCGGCGAAGATACCGTGAGAGTTGCGCTCGCTTCGAAGCAGCTCCCAAATCACAAGGCGGCGCTCATCACATCTATCGCGCTGGACCACGTGACCCCGCTGCCCGCTCTCGCGATGGTCGGCGCGGTCATGCTCGGTGCCATGGATTTCTCACCGGCTACCGTTCGTACGGTGATAATCGGCGTCATGGTGTCTTTCGTCGTGTTCCTCGGCTCGGGGCTGCTGCTGCGATTTTTTCACCGGGCTCTGCACGACCGTGTGCTGGGCTACGTGACGAAGCGGCTTTTCTCGCGCGGTGCCGCAGTGGGTGTCCTGATATCGGTTCCACTGCTCCTATGTTACCACGGGGTTTTCTGGTGCGCGGCGCGAGCGCTTCCCATTCCTGCAAACCCTACCGGTTTATTCGGCGCATTCGTCGTCGCCGATACCGTCGCCGCGCTACCCGTGAGTATTGCGGGGCTGGGACTGCGGGAGAAATCCATCGAAGTCTTGCTGCACAATTGGTACGGTATCGCGCCGGCTTTGGCGGTCAAAGCCTCGCTTACCGGCCTTGCGATTCTTGCGCTATGGGCCGTGGCAGGCGTGGTCTGCCTGCCTTTGCGGAGGCTCAGGAAGGACGGGGCAAAAGCGACCGGCGCCGCTCCGAGTCCCGCTCATCTTTCCGCACGGTATCCGGAGCGCTTTGCCCGGTATTACGCGCATTCCAAATTCGCGACGGACCCCCTTTACGGTGCGGTTTATGACTCGCTCGCCGACACCAGCGTTCCGCTTCTCGACATCGGCTGCGGAATGGGGCTCTGCTCTTTTTACCTCAGGGAACGCGGCTGCAACTTCCCCATGCGCGGCCTCGATTACGACGCACCGAAAGTCGCCCTCGCACAGCGAGTCGCGGCAGTTCACGCTCCCGATTTGGTTTTTGAAACCAGCGACGCCCGGGCCGGACTTCCGGAGCATTCCGGCAGTGTGACGATCCTCGACATCCTTCAGTATATGGATGCAGAGGCGCAAACCGCCCTCCTGCGCGAAGCCGCCGCGCGGGTTTCCGCAGGAGGAAAACTCGTCATCCGCACCGGCATGGAGGCTCCGGGATGGAGGTTCAAGCTGACGAAGCTGACCGATTTGTTCGCTGCATGCTGCTTCTGGATGAAAGCACGGCCCGTCTGCTACCCGCAGCCAGAAACCTTGAATGCCACACTGGTAAGCTGCGGCCTTCGCGGCACGATCCGGCCGATGTGGGGGCGGACGCCGTTTAATAACTGGCTCGCGGTATTTGAGCGAACCAAGGGGCTTTCGAGTCCGGGCTAAATTCGCGGGCTAATTGGAGTGTGCACCGATCGCTCACCT
>JAYSTZ010000056.1:0-2080 GCA_043719365.1 Verrucomicrobiaceae bacterium
AGGATGCCGCCGTGGATGAGGGCGCAGCCGAGTCCGTCGGCTTCCAAACGACGGTAAAGGTAGAAGAGCGTAGCTTTGTAGAAAGCAAAGATGATCACCTTGTCGTCACCGAGATTTCTGAGGACACCGCGCAGTTCCGCGTATTTCGTGTCGTTCTTCTCGAAGTTGTGACGACTGAGTTTGCTCATGTCGAACGGAGGCTCCGCGGAGTGTTCCGCGTCGAAGTCATCGGGATCAAGGTCGAGCGACTCGGAAAGGATTTCCGTCGGATCGCCGAAGTCACCGGCGCGGAACGCTTCCACCATCGCGGGGATGCAACTCGCCATACGTTGTTGCGGCATGACCAGATGAAAGGCAGAGAAGCCAGTGCCTTCGCGTGCGACTCGCTCGCGCACCATGCGCGTGATGGCTTGGTAGAAGGCCATTTCTTCGTCGGAGAACTTCACCGGGACGACGACCACCTGGCGCACGGCCTGCCGCTCCTGCACTTGCTTGCGTTGCGTGCGCGAGATGTATGCGCCAAGGACATTGAGGTTTTCAGTTAGCTCCTGCGCGCGCAGCAACCGCTCACGATCCCCCTCTTGTAAATTGGAAACAAGCTCGCGCGAGCGAGTGAGGATTTCCGTCTTGCCTACGAACTTGCTGTTCCGAAGTTCCTCAAGGCACTGACGCGCTGTTTCGAGATCTGGACGCGGAAGTCTGCGGAGGGCTTTGACGGCGCGAACTGCTGGGCGGTTTTCTTCGAGTAGTGCGTTGAACAGAAACTCGTTGTCGAAAAAATCAGGATCGAGCAGCCGGAGCAAGGTGAAGAGGTCGGTGTTCCTATTGTTCACTGGCGTTGCCGAGACGCAGAGAACGGAAGCGGCAGCATTGCCGAGCGCGGTGCCGAGCTTCGAGCGCGCGGACTCCGGATTCCGCATCGCCTGCGCTTCGTCGAAAATCACAAGGTCAAACATCGGTGCTTCGTCGGCCCAGTTCGTCCATTCGCGCGCGAGTTTGCCACGCGTGGACAATTCCTCGGTGTCGTCGAGGTCCAGGTGCGACAGTTCGCGCTTGTTCGGACGCAGCCCGTCATACGTGCAAATCATCGCGAAGCGCAGCCGCTCGCCATCGCGCCGGAAGTCCGCCAGCTTTTGGGTCATTGCGTTCGCGTCGCCGATTTCGGCGGGGATATTGAACTTTTCACGCAGCTCCCGCCGCCACTTCGTAGCAATCATTTTCGGACATACAACGAGCAGGCGTTTCGCGTCTCGCCGGGCCTGGAGTTCGAGCCAGATGAGAGCGGCCTCGATGGTTTTTCCGAGGCCGACTTCATCCGCGAGCAGCAGGCGCTCGGTTGGCGACTCGATGAACTTCAGCACCGGACGAAATTGGTAGGCAAGAAAATCAATCTGCGCCGCGTCCATCGAATACAGGAAGTCGTGGAGAGCACCACGCAACTTCTCGAACGTTAGCAGTCGTTGGAGGTCTTCGACGCGACCGAACTCGCCACTCTGCTCGTCCTCGGTCAATGCTTTCAAGTGCTGCTCGGGCACAAACTCGCGTTGATGATTTCCCTGCCCCCATTTCACCTCAACGAGCGTCATGCTCGCCATCGAGTTCACACGCCCGGTTGTCAGGCCGATACGGCCTGGATCGGTGGGGCGAATGACTGGAGTGTTCGGAAGAAATGGCATTGTGAGACGAACGCGCGAGGAGATGATCCTTCACAGGTCAAAGTCGCTTTGTGAAGCCGTTAAGCCGAAAGCTATTCCGAGGTGATTCTGACAAAGCTGGTGGCGAAGGCGCTCCGCCGATCCGACGAAATACTTGCTCGGCAAAACGACTTTCAACGCGGAGATGAGAGGCGCGGAACATTTGGCGATGCAGGAGTTGCCGAGCGGGCTCGATCACAAAAGCCGCGTGTTGCTCGCCGACGAATTGAAGCGGCTCATTGCCACGGAGAGCCATGCGCTTCACCCGAAATACTGCGATGCCCTCACGCTCTTTCCGTGGTGGCGCGTGACGCTTTCCATCAACAACAACGTGGACAGATTGAAGGCGCTCCCCGCGCTCACTTCCGACTTCGGCGACAAGATTC
>JAYSTZ010000551.1:0-20065 GCA_043719365.1 Verrucomicrobiaceae bacterium
GGAGCTCATCCACTTCCACGCAGACGGAGTGGACGGCACGTTCAACTGCCGCGCCAGCGTCCATCGCAACGGCAAAGAGGAGCACCTCGTCGCCGAAGGCAACGGCCCGATCGCCGCATTCGTCCACGCCCTGCAAGCCGCCGGAGCGCCCGTGGCAAAAGTCGCGAATTTCAAGCAACACGCCCTAAGCTCCGGCACCGAGGCCAGCGCCATCAGCTACATCCAGCTCCACCTCGCCGACGGCTCGCTGCGCTGGGGCGCAGGCGTGGACACGAACATCGAAATCGCATCCATCAAAGCCGTGCTCAGCGCGCTGAACCGGGCGGCGAAATAAACGCATACCGTTAGTTTTTGCTAAAAACGCAGCGAAATGATAATCGTTACCTCGTCATGAACGCAGCCCTTCTTAAACGTCTTTTCAGCGCCGTCGGGCAAACGACGGATGCTGATGTCTTGGCGGTGTGCGGACGCATCGTGGAAGACGAGAAGCGCCGTGGGCATACGAAGCTCGCCCGTGACTTGGAGAGTTACCTCCGCGAAGCAGCGGAACGCAGCACAGGGCGAAAGACTCCCCCGAGAACCGGTATGAGCACACTTCCTGCAAACAAGCGGGATTCATCGCCATTGATTCAGGTCATTGAACGTGACCAACTGCGGCACCACATGGTGCTGCCCGCAGATGTTGAGCAGCGCTTTATCCGGATCGAAAAAGAGTATGCGGCACGCAGTCGCCTCGCAACTTTTGGACTGAATGCGAGAAAGCGAATCCTGCTTTACGGCCCGCCCGGATGCGGGAAAAGCTTGGGAGCGGAACGGCTCGCTTGGGCAACCGGACTTCCTTTGCACAAGGTCCGCTTTGACACGCTGATTTCGTCTTTCTTTGGCGAGACGGCGGCAAATCTCGGGAAAGTTTTCGAGGCCGCCGAACGTCAACCTTGCGCCCTTTTCTTGGATGAATGCGATACGATTGCCCGTTCGCGTGGCGACCAAAACGATGTCGGCGAAGTTTCCAGAGTCGTTAATATGCTCCTCCAATTGTTGGAGGATTACCGGGGCGATGGGCTGATCATCGCCGCGACAAATCATTACGAATCGCTCGATAAAGCAATCTATCGCCGTTTTGACGAAGCAGTGGAAATCCCAAAGCCGGGGATTGTTGAAATCGGACGTCTGCTAAAAACGACGCTTTCTGCGCTGGATATAGAGAATAGCGTGAACCTCGATCAATTCGGCAGCACGCTGGACGGATTCAGCTTTAGCGATGTCGAAAAGATCGCGCAAAACGCTGCGAAACGCTGCGTCATGGCGAACCGTCAAAAGGTGAGCCTGACGGATCTCGAAGCCGCTTCGCACGAGATCAAACGCCACTATTGATTCACTATGCCCTCGTCCCCATTTCCCCATCTCAATCTTCTCTTCAAAACTCAAGGTGCTGCAAAACTGGAAGGCGGTGGCGGGCCAGACCCGAACGTAGTCCAAAATCAAAGTAACCGCGTAGGGCATTCGAGTTTCTTAAAATCCAAAGTTGGCGGATTTTCTTATCTTGCCAAGCAACTCATCGAAGCGCGAACTGCGGCGGGCTTACCTACGATTGAAGGAGGCGTGCCCTTTGTTCTCAGAATTCCCAACGAGGACGACGGCACACTTGAGTTTCTCGCAGAGAAGCTCGGTATCGAAATCGTTGCTGAATACGCAGACGGATTTCTCATTGTCGCCACGGAAGACTTGGACCTTCAGAGACTCGTCGATTTGGCGAACGATTTCGCAACCTCTGTTAGAGGTTCGGGCGGAATGGCGAGTATCATCGACATTGACGAAGACCCGCACTCGGTAAATCGGATCACCCGAATTCTCGACGAGCAACTCTTGCAAAAATGGCCTTTTCCCGACGACGTAATTTTCGTTCTCGATGTGTCCATCGAGGTCGCGCCATTTGGACTGCCCGCAAAGCCAAGAATGAGCACGCGAACCAAGCCCGAAGTCAAAGACGAGAAACTCGCTGACCATGCGGCGGCGATGTCGCATTACCACGAGCAATGGGACGAGAAGCGGATGACTCGCGAGGGAGAAATCGAGAAGTTCGTGAATCATTACGGCGGAGAAATTCTCTCGATAACGGACGATTCGCACATTGTGGAGTTTTCGGATAGTTTCTCTGCCCGCATACGGATGAGCGGAAAAGGATTCAAGGACTTGCTCCAGAATTACCCGAGTCTATTTGAAGCTCTCCTTCCCGACCATATTGCGTCATCAGACAACGCTGCCGGGGCCAACCAAGAGCTAGACTCACAATTTGTGCTCGTTCCTCCGTTTCCCGGAAGCCCTGCGCTCTGCGTCATTGATAGTGGCATTCAGGAGAATCACCGTTGGCTCGCGGCGGCAATCGACACCAAGGTTTCGCGATGCTTTATCCCCGGAAAGCTCCCAACCGATGTCGCGGATTACGTGAGCGATGGAGGGCACGGTACGCGGGTCGCCGGAGCGTGCCTGTATCCGATCTCTGTTCCGGTGGAAGGGACGATGATTGCGCCATTTTTTCTCCAGAATGCGCGTGTTCTCGATGAGCAAAATGGCCTGCTCACGAGAGTTTTTCCGGCAGAGTTACTGCGCAATGTTGTGGATCACTTTTTCGATGCGAGCGAAACACGGATTTACCAGCATTCTATCGCGAGCGATGTCGGTTTTCGCGTTTCTCGCATGAGCGTTTGGGCGGCAGCCATCGACCTGTTATCGTATAAGCGCGATGTGCTTTTCATTCAGGCTGCGGGGAACATCCGGGCCGTTGGAACTCCGACAAATCCCGGCATTCTCGACCACATAAGGCGGGGTCGAAACTACCCAGCTTACATGCTTGAACCATCGAGCCGAATTGCGAATCCAGCGCAGAGTCTTCAGGCGCTCACGGTGGGCTCCATCGCGTCGTGTTTTTATCAGGAGAGCGACCGCTGTTCCTTTGCACGCGAGCATCAACCATCGGCCTTTTCCCGGATAGGATTTGGAATGTGGGATAGCATCAAACCCGAGGTCGTAGAAATCGGCGGCGACTTCGTGCGCGATGGTGGAATCCCACCACAACTGACAACGCCGCAGGATGTCTGCCCGGAACTCGTTCGCTCAACGCTGCACGGCGGCCCGGCGTTCGCTCGAAACGCAGTGGGCACGTCTTTCGCCGCTCCGAAGGTCGCACACATCGCCGGGCATCTCGCTGCGCTCTTTCCGACTCAATCGACGCTTGTCTATCGTGCGCTGATTGTGAATTCCGCTCGTTGGCCGATATGGGCTGAGCAAGAGGCAATCGAGAAGCGTCCAGCCATCATCCGTGCGATTGGCTATGGCGTTCCAGATTTATCCCGTGCAACCGAAAATTCTGAGCACCGGGTTACGCTTATCACCGAGTCTCCTCAGTTTATCAAGGCCGCCGAAGGGTTCATTTTCGGAGTCCCAATTCCCGAGCAACTCCGACGGCAAGGTGATGACTCTCGCATTCGGATCGACGTGACTCTCTCATACGCCGCTGAACCCCGGCGCACTCGCAAATCCCGACGCGGATACCTCGGTGTCTGGCTGGATTGGAAGGCGAGTAAGAAGCGCGAGTCATTTGCCGCATTCCACGGACGAGCCTTGAAGGATATGGGTGCCGCTCAGGGCGCAGATGACGGTAATTTTCAGTGGACACTCGGCAATGCAAAAGAACGGAATGGTGAGTCGGATGGTGTCTCACGGAGGAACGGAACGGTGCAAAAGGATTGGGCCATTGTGAACAGCTATGACCTTCCCGATGTGTTTGGAGTGATTGTGCGAGGGCACAAAGGCTGGGATCGTCTGAACCTGGAAGCCACCGCACGGTTTGCGCTGGTCGTCTCATTTGAAATCATCGGGGCGGACTTACCGATTTACGAAACAATCAAATCCCCAATTGAAGTAGAGTTGCGCACTTCTGAAGCCCGAGTAGGGCTTAATCAATAATCACCCAATTCCGCGGAGGTAATTGACCCGGCGCTGGCCCAATTGTCCAATGGATTCCTCCTTCGATGTGGTCGGCGAATTGTTGGGCGGAATTTGCGTTCTTAGGCTTGCGAGCTTTGAACATCGGAGATGCCAATATGGGCAACAAGCGACTTGCTCCGCTGTGACGCGGGCGTGGATACGAACATCGAGATCGCATCCATCAAAGCCGTGCTCAGCGCACTCAATCGCGCGGCGAAATAACCGCGGGGCTTACTTTACCCGCAGGTCCACGCAGGCTGCTTCCTTTGTGCTGCGCACGAAAACGAGGCCGTTGCTGATTGTGGGCGTGGTCCAGCACTTGCCGTCGAGCACTTTAGCGCGGGCGAGTTCGGTGTAGGCGTCGGGTTTGGCGGCGACGAGAACCAGTTCTCCTGCGTCGCTGAGCGCGAGGACGTTTCCATTCGTCAGAACAGCCTGGCCGGGGCCGAAGCCGTCTTTGCTCCATTTCACCTCGCCGTCCGGGAGCATTACTGCTTTCACCGGGCCGCTGCCGTATTTTTTGAACTGGAACATGCCGTAGAGGTGACCATCAAAATGAACCGGCGTGCTCCAGTGGTTGGCGAGCTGCTGATCGCCGGGCACGCGCATCACCTGCTCGGCTTTCCATGCGGTGCCGTCCTTGGTGACCTTGAATCCGTAAGCTCCGACCCCGTAGCCGACGCTGGCGTACACGTAATCACCTGCAACCACGGCGCTCGCAGCGGTGGAGACGTTAAACTTCACCTCTGCGCGCCACAATTCTTTGAGCGTCTTGGGTTCCACAGAAACGAGACCGCTTTTCATAAAGAAAACGATCTGCCGAACGCCCGCGATCGTTGTGGGAGTCGGCGTCGCGTGCGTCATCGTCTCGTCGCCCGCCTTCGCCACGATGGCTCCGGTGGCTGGGTTTAACGCGAGGAACGATGTGCCTGCGCCGCCGCCTGCGACGTAGATGATGCCGCCTTCGAGCAGTGGGCTCGCGGCGTTTTTCCATGAGATGTTCCGTGCGCCGTGTTGCGCGAGATCGAGCTTCCAGACTGGTTTGCCAGTTGCAGCATCGTGGCCCTGCACCACGAGGTCGGCGTTCGTGGTGACGATGATATTTCCTGCGATGGTTGGGGTCGAACGAGGGCCGTCGCCGCCTTTGTTGTCGTTCGTCCCATCGTTGCCTCCACCCTGATACTCGGAGTTTCCGAGCTCGGCTTTCCACAGCTCCTTACCGTTCGCGACATTGCGCGCCACGAGCACTTCCTTGCCGCCGATTCCCTCGATGGTGAAGCACCGCGCGCCTGATACGACGATCGTCGAGAAGCCCGATCCGCCGGGCACTTTCCACAAAACTTTGGGTGCCGCGTCCCACTTGGCCGCGATTTTATCCGGAGTGCTGCCATCGCCCGCGGGCCCGCGATACTGCGGCCAGTCGGTGGCGTGGATGGTGGTAAGAACGGCGAGTGAAAAGACGGTCGTTAGTTTCATTGTGCGCGGTCATAGGCAAATGGGCACGGAATGTCAAAGCGGGGTGCTCATTCATTCCGAATATGCGGCGGACTCGACTAAATCCAGCCTACATGTTGATGCTCTATCCCGGCGAACGTCTCTAATTCATCAATTAGCGCACGCAAGGATTGCACGAAGGAATCGGCTTCAGCGAGCAATACATCAGCGTTGCCCTGCTTTGCGCTGTACTCGAGGTTCTTCGCATCCGCCCAGGCGTTGGTAGCATTGAACGCACCAACCATTCCCTTCAGTCCATGAGCAGCCTTGGCGACAGCATTAGTATTACCTTTCGAGATCGACTCGGCGAGATCCTTTAGGAGTCTGGGGGCGTCGCCATCGCGGCAAAGCTTCACCACCTCGGCAAGGATGCCCATATCACCGCTGATATTCGACATCAACGCCTCGGCATCAAATGTAGCAGTCGGAGGAGGCTGGGCCGACACGACTGGGGCACTCTCGGGGACTTTGGCTTGGACATGCGAGACAGACTGGGTTGGTGCGCTTTCGGTCCCGGTGTTGTCGGTGAGGGAATCCGGCAACGACGGAGGATCCAAAAACAAATCAGGGATCAGCCCGCTCATCACGCTCAAAAGTTCCTGCTGCCGCACCGGTTTGGAGACGTAGCCGTCCATTCCCGACTTGGTACACTCGTCACGGACGCCCTTCACGACATTGGCGCTGAGAGCAAGAATTGGCGTGCGGTTGAGCGACTTGATTTGCTCGATTCGCCGAATCTCGACCGCCGCTTCAAATCCGCTCATGTTCGGCATCTGCAAATCCGTAAGCACCAAGTCGAACGATCTTGAATTGAACGCTTTCACCGCTTCGTCCCCATCGTTGGCCACCGCAACTTTGTGCCCCCATTGTTCCAGGTTCAGCTTCACGAGACGCTGGTTCACCGCATTGTCTTCCGCGACCAGAATGCTCAGCGACCGCATCGGCGGGAACTTCGTGTTCTTCGGCACCGACATTCCGCCGTCCACCTTGACGTCCTCCAGCGCTTTGGAGACTGCAACCCGAAGCGAACGCGTGGTGACCGGCTTGATCAACGTTGCGTGAATCGAAGGGTGCCGCTGGGAGTCGATCTCTCCGCGGCGCGGGGAGGACACGAGAAGCACCACGCGGGTGTTCACAAGCTCAGGATAGCTATCGATTGCCGATGCGAGCTTCACGCCAGGGCTCTCCGGACGGACGGCATCCGCTACAAAAAGGTCGTAGGGTTTTCCTTCGCCTGCGGCCCGGCGCAACTCGCTAAGAGCGCCCACGACATCCCTGACGGAGTCCGCATTCATGTCCCAGGACGCGAGCAATTCAGTGGTGATCCGCAGGCTGTTCGGATGGGCATCCAGAACGAGCACGCGCCGGCCCTTGAAAGCACCTACCGAGCAGTCATCCTGCTCCGCCTTGCGATACTCAAACTGCGAGGTAAAGCGGAAGACCGTCCCCTTGCCGACTTCGCTTTCAACTTTCACCTCGCCATGCATCAACGAAACAAGTTGCTGCGTGATCGCGAGCCCCAGCCCGGTGCCACCAAAGCGACGCGTCGTCGAGTAGTCGGCCTGGTTAAACGCCTGGAAAATGGACTGAATCCGATCCGCGGGGATGCCGATTCCGGTGTCCGCGATCGAAAAGGACAACTCAGCATTTCCATCCACCCAACGCGAATTCTCCACGCGCACCATCACATCGCCACGCTCGGTGAATTTCAGCGCATTGCCGACGAGATTTACCACGATCTGGCGAAGTCTGTGAGGATCGCCAACGAGCATATCCGGAACCTCCGGACGGATATGGAGCAAAAGCTCCAATCCTTTGCTGTGGGCTCGCGGTGCCAGGATGGTGAGCGCCTCGCCGAGCAATTCGCGGATACTGAATTCCGTGCGCTCCAGTTCGAGCTTTCCTGCTTCGATCTTGGAGAAATCCAAAATGTTATTCAGCAAAGCCAGAAGCGACTCCGCGCACGAGTTAATCGTCTCGAGGTAGTCGCGCTGCGCCGCACTCAAGTCCGTGCCCATCGCGAGTTCAGTCATGCCGATAATGCCATTTACCGGCGTGCGAATCTCATGGCTCATCACGGCGAGAAATTCCCGTTTCGCGATGTTCGCCTCGCCCGCCTTGAAAGCGTATCCTTCGACCTCCTGCTTCGCCATGATGGCGCGCTCATTGGCCTGCTGCATTTCCCGGTTGAACTGCAGCAACCGCTGGCGATCCCTGCGTCCGCTCTCCACCACCCGGCGAAACGCTTCCGTCAGGTCTCCTAATTCATCATCCCGACGCGGGAGATCAAAGGGCATATCCGGACCACCCTCTGCCAGAAGACGGGTCTTTCTCACCAATTCGGCAAGCGGCGCAGAGACGGATTTGACAGTCGCTTTTGCATGCCGCATCGATCGTATCAAGAGGGCGATGCCAAAGAGTAAAAGCCCCCAGCGAATGGAGTTCGGCACGGCGGGCAGATCGGGCACGATCGCAGCGATTCCCATGACCAATCCGGGCAGGAGCATCTCTCGCCAGCCGGAATCGAGCCTGCGGGGCAGCTTCATTGTCTCGTGCGACGACCCCGCAGAATCTTCTGGCGACGATTGACCCGGAGATCCTGCGGGAACCCGGGACTCTTTCTGATTTGGATAAACTATTTGCGGCACTGCTTATATGAGAAAGCATGAGTAGTGCCTAAACGGCGGGGTTGTCGTTAAATCCCCAAGGTGGCGCCGGAGCCCGCAAAACAGCGCAGGTCTTCGAGCAACACTGGCTCCTCGCGAGTTTGAACGACCAATTCCCTGGAAACGACCCGCAGGACGAAAAGCGCGGAGCCAACAACGAAGGATCGCCCCTTGGTGCGGCTCACGTTGTCGGTGCGCTTTTTTGCAATTCGGTGCGCAGCTCGTCGCTGGTCGAGATGGTCTTAGCGAGCAGATTCTCAACGGTGGGCCGCGACTGGGCGCGGATGTAAATCTGGTAGCTGAATAGACCGCGGAAGAATGGAATCCGTATCAGCGCTTGGTTGACGAGCATCACGATGCGGCTGAAAATTCCGTCGCCAAGCACCTTTGGATACGGTGCAGGGATGCCCCGGACTTCCTGTATCTGGTAGCCCGTTTGCTCGAAGAGATCGCACAGACTGCGGAACGTAAAGAGACGCGTATGAGTCCGGTCCAGAATGCCTTTTCGACCGTAGTTAAACTGGCCGATAAGGAGCATGAACCGAGTGACGAAAAACGCGATATTTGCTGTCGTGAGAATTATCTCGGGCCGCTTGTGCTTCGCCCGTTCGCGGAGCATTTCCATGAAAACCTCCGGGTCTTTAAGGTGCTCGATGATGTCGAGAAGGAATATCTGATCGTAGTCCGAAATATCGACCGGGCACGGCTGCCCGTCGATGTCCCACTTTTTGTAGTCCACGTTGGGGAGCTCGCTGGAGTCCTTGGAATATTGGTCGAGTCCGGTGACGTGGGCTGCGTCCTTCGCCATCAGCTCGGCGACGAAGCCGCGACCGCATCCAATATCGAGCACGCGCGCGCCTTTCGTCACCGAGCACAACGCAAGCGTGTGACTGGATCGAAAGCCGAGCTTGAGGTCGTAGGTTTCCTCGATTGCGCCAACGTCGAACTTGCGATCGTAAAGCAGGTTCTTCCGGTGCATCGCGGCACGGATCATCGTTTTGAAGCAATCCCACGCGTATTTGAAGCCGTTCACATGACACACTTCGTCGCCGTAGAATGTAGGAATCGGAATCTCGGAAATGCGCTGCCCTGCGAAGTGAAGCTGGACGATAATATCGGTGTCGAAGTGAAAATCGTTCGAGTTGCGCTCAAACGGAATACGCTCCAGCGCTTCGGTGGAATAGAGCCTGTATCCACTGTGAAATTCGCTCAGTGTGGTGCCGAGCATGATATTCTGGTAGCTCGTGAGCACTTGATTCCCGATCCATTTATACATCGGCATTCCGCCGGTGAGCGCATCCTGCTTTTTCAGCATTCGCGAGCCGAAGACCGCATCCGCAGTTCCGAGGATGAGCGGTTCGAGCAAGGCTGGAAGCTTCTCCGGCGCGTACTGCCCGTCGCCATGGACGAGAGCGACGATGTCGAATCCATTGTCGATGGCGTAGCGATAGCCGAGTTTTTGGTTTCCGCCGTAACCCTGATTGATCGGGTTGCGCAGCGTGACGATTCGCAAATCGTTGCTCAGTGTCTCGGATTTTACGCCTTGCGCGAACGTCTGATCTTTCGACGAATCGTCGATGATGAGCACCTCGACGTTTTTGTTACGCAGAGTTGCAGGAATGCGGTTCAAGACGCTGCTGATGGTCTTCTCCGCGTTGTATGCGACGATGAAAATGAGGACGCGCTTTTGCGCGAAGTCGATGGTTTCAGACATGATTGGGCTGAGGTGCTGTAGCGGAACGCGTGCCGGGGGGGAAGCGTCCTTTGTGAAATTGGCAGACCGTGTGCTATCTCAAAGGGTCATGCCCAATTTTCAATCCCGTCTGTCTCCACGAGCGATCGTGCTCCTTGCGCTCGCCATGGGCACATTTGTAAAGCTCTGGCTGGCAGGAACCACAATCGGATCGAACGATCTTCCGCTGTTCCGAGGCTTTGGCCGCTTGCTGGAGCAGCACGGACTCGTCGAACTCTATCGCGGCTCAACGATTTTTAATCATACACCGCTTATCAGCGCCTACACCGTCGCGATATATCGAATCGCGGGCGACAGCGTTGAGAATTTCGCGTTCCTTTTTCGCCTCGGAGGAATCATCGCCGATGCTGCGGTGGTCTTCGGGTTGCTGCGAATGGTGCGGATGGGGACAAAGATTCCGACTTGGGCGCTCGCAATTTTCGCGGCGAGTCCCGTGTCGATGATGGTTTCCGGCTTTCACGGGAATGTGGACCCGATGCTTGCTGCCGCTCTATTTTTCACCGGCCTCGCGCTGAAGGAAAAGCGATGGTTCCTTGCGGGCCTCGCACTCGCCATCGCGTGCAACATCAAAGTCTCCGCGCTCATTATTGCGCCGGCATTTGGGGCATGGGCGCTCGCACAGAGCCGCGCCGGAGCCGTGCGATTCACGCTCGCCTCGGGGCTGCTCACGCTGGCGGGCTGGGCGTGGCCGCTCGTTGCGTGTCCGGATGCGTTCCTTCGCAATGTGCTCGGCTACGGCGGATATTGGGGCATCTGGGGAATCACGAATCTGCTGCGCGCCATGGGGAATCCCGAATTCGCAAAAATCAGCTACGTGAATTTGTCAGCTTCACAAAACACAATCATCTCGGTGCTGAAGTGCATCGTCATCGGCAGCGCTCTCGGCCTCGCGTGGTTCCGACGAAAACAGGACCTATTCGTTACCGTCGCGGCGGTGTGGCTCGTTTTTCTGGTCTTCGCGCCCGGAGTCGCTGCACAGTACCTCGTCTGGCCCGCGCCGTTCCTGCTGTTGTGGTCGGGACGCTGGTATGCCGCTGTGACCGCAGGCTGCTCGGTTTTTCTCGCGGCGTTTTATACGATTATTTGTAACGGCTGGCCTTGGATGCTTGGAATCAGCACTGCGGTGAACACCCCCAACTGGCTCCCATGGACGCATGTCGCGTGGGTGCCGTGCGTGGCCTGGTTGGTGGTTGCTATTGCACGACTTCGCCCCAAGCCCTCAGACGCGTCTTCGCTTCGTTAAACTCCGGCAGACGCCCGTATTTATCGGACTTGCGGAGCAACTCGCGTAGATGCGCGATTGCTTCGGCGCGACGGCCCAGCGCCTCAAAAGAATCTGCCGCACGGTGGTAAGCGCGGGCGCACCATTGAGGATAACGCGCCCACGAAACGAAGCAGCGCTGATAGTAAGCGATGGCTTCCGGATAAGCCTTTCGCTGACGCTGGATCTCGCCGAGGGAAAACAGCGCTCGTGCAGTGGATTCGCCACGCCAGGCCTTGGTCCTCGCGATGGTTTCGTAGAGTGCCGTGGCTTCATCGAAATAGCCGACATCTTCAGCGAATGTGTCGGCGGCTGTGAAAAGAAGCGTCGCCGATTTTTGCGGGTCTTTTTCGGCAGCAGAATCGAGCTGGGCGATCCGCGCGCGTGAGTATCGGGCGTTGGTGGCATCGGAGGTCGCGGCTTTTTCGTAAGCCCGGCGGGCATCATCGGCGCGACCGGCTCCGCGAAATGCGTCGGCGAGCGGCGCGATTGCGGCAGGATCGCGGGCTGCTGCTTTTTCGAGCGGAGCGATCGCTTTCTCCGGCTGCCCGGCGCGGAGGTATGCCGTGCCTAGAGTGAGTTGGAGCAGCGCAGAAGCTTCAGTTCCGGGCGGAAGCGCCGCCAGCGACTCTTCGATGATTCGCGCAGCCAGCGCAGGATCTTGCGCGTCGAGCGCAGCTTTCGCCGTAGCGTATTCGGGAGGAACTGCATCGGGCTGCGGCACCACCACGGCGAGAATGAGCGCCGCAAGAAGTGTAGCCGTATTCACAGTAAGCGGGACTTACTGGTCGTGCCAGGAACGCTCCCACGATGTGCCCTGCAACGAGCGCCCGCCTTCTTCGCCCTCGGCAGTGGCTGAGGCATGCGCTTTCACCGGTTTTTGCCAGTTGCGCGGAGTGCTGACGATTGGGTCCATTGCGCGTGCGCCGCCGACAGGCTCGGACACGGAGGTGTATTGATTGGAGCTGGTGCAGCCAGCAAAAGTCACAACAGCACTAGCGAGGATGAAGAGGCGTTTCATGTTCTTGTGTTCGGAATTATCAGACATCCCGCAATTTGTCGCGAACTATTCAGCGGATCTCCGTCGGACGATGAACCAGCAAATGATTCCGCTCAGGATGACGGTAAGAAGTGGCGCGATGCCGATGCGAAGTTCGCTGCCGATCCACGGCAGGTGATTCTTGCCGAGCTTCGCAAACTTCCCAAAACCTTGAACGCAGATAACCCATCCGGCATGAAGCCCAATGGCCATCCAAAGCGAGCGCGTTTTCAAAGTCGTATAGCCGAGAATCCAGCCCACAGCGAACAGCGTAGTGAACAGCGAGAGGATCATCATCGGCTGCGAAAACTGGCTGAATGTTGCCGGGATCAACTCGAAACCTGACGTCCAACGGACGTCCTCTGCGGCGATTGTCACGTCGATCGGCTTAATAAAATGCAGCACTGAAAAGATGGCTGACATCGTAAAAAGAGCGCCCATTTCGCCCATACTGCGCCGGAATACGCCGAGAAACGCACCGCGAAAGAGCGCCTCTTCAATGAACGCCACGGTGAACGCACTCAGCAAAACCTGCGGCAATTCGCCAAATCGCTGGTCCTTTGGCGAGAGCCATTTGAATCCGCCAAACGCCTTCAGCACAAAACAAAGGACGATCATCATCCCGATCGCGGCGGCGAGCCCGGTGATTACGTCGCGCACCCAGCGGGCATTCGGCTCAAGCCCGAGTTCCGTGCGCGTACGGATGCGGAAACTTTTGGCCAGCGGCCACATCAGCGCAAGGGCTGCGAGGAGCGCGGCGCGATTAAAGAACCGTTGGAATGGATGCTCGTGGAGCGCGGGAATGAGCGCGTTCCCGACCCAAAAAAGCGGTGGAGCGAGCAGCGCTCCAAAAAAGAGAACTGCGATGAAATAAAGGACGATCTTGCCGGTTGCGTTCAAGGCGGCGCATTGTGTCGGGAAAATGGGCAATCGCAACATTCATACTTGGAAACACAACACGGACACCGAACGACGCGAGGTGCGCGCGGAGAAATTCGGGAAGAAGTGGAAACTTCAATCAAAGCTAAAACACGACGAGAAGTGGACTTACCACGACGTGCCGGAGCTGGAAGACCTTATCGCGCTGCGTCTCGTGCTCTTTAATAAATACCAGCGCAAACACCTCGCCTACGAAGACGTGGCGGCGGTGGAGTTGATGATCACCGAGCGCGGGGGGACTTGGGAGGAAGCGGAAGAGTGACGTATGTTTGTCCACGGAAGAGACGGCACGACACGGAAACTTTCCGTGTCGTTCCGTGGATGAAAAATCATGGATGAAATGAACCGAACCATCGCCCTAGACCAACGCCACGGCTGGCACCCTTTCACGCAGATGCGCGATTGGTGCGCACCGGGGCACGAGCCGCTGGTGCTCGTCGAGGGCGAGGGCGCGATTTTGCGCGACGACCAAGGGCGCGAGTATCTCGATGGGAACTCCTCCATCTGGACGAATCTCCACGGGCACCGGCATCCACGCTTGGATGCAGCGTTGCGGCGGCAGCTCGACCGCGTGGCGCACACGTCCTTTCTCGGCTTCACGAATCCGCCTGCTGCGGAGCTGGCGGCGAAGCTTTGCGGGCTGTGGAAGAGTGGGAAGTTGACGCGCTGTTTTTTCACCGACGACGGCTCGACGGCGATTGAGGTCGCTTTGAAAATGACCGCGCAATATTGGCAGATGCGCGGCGAGGATCGACCGGAGTTTGTTGCGTTTGGCGGGGCTTACCACGGCGACACAGTGGGCGCTGCATCGCTCGGTGGCATCCCGACTTTCCGGGGAGCGTGGCGCTTTCCCGTGGCGCATGTGAACGGGGTGGATGAACTCGCGCAACTCGACGGTAAAAAGATCGCGGCGGTGTGCATCGAGCCGCTCATCCAAGGTGCCGCCGGGATGCGGCTCTGGCCCGCCGGGATGCTCGCCGCGCTGCGCGAGTGGTGCGACACGCACGGCGCGCTGCTCATTGCGGATGAAGTGATGACCGGCTTTGGCCGCACCGGGACCATGTTTGCGTGCGAGCAAGAAGGCGTGACGCCGGACTTCGTCGCGCTGGCAAAAGGGCTCACCGGCGGCTACCTCCCGCTCGCCGCCACGCTGACCACGGAACGTGTCTATGAGGCGTTTCTCGGTGGTCCGGAGCAGACGCTCTACTACGGCCACAGCTATTGCGGGAATCAACTCGGATGCGCCGTGGCGCTGGAAAACCTCGCGATTTTCTCGGAGGAAAATGTCATCCAGTCGCTTGCGGGAAAGAGCAAGCGTCTCACGGCGCTGCTCGCTGATTTGCAGAACCAAAAGGGGATCGTTGCCGTGCGACAATGCGGCTTTATCGCGGGCATTGATGTCGCCGCAAATGGCGCGAAAGTCTGTGTCGCAGCGAGGAAATACGGACTACTCACCCGCCCCATCCGCGATACCGTAGTGATCATGCCGCCCTACTGCATCACGGATTCGCAGCTCGACACCGCCATCTCCGCCATCGCCCGCGCCGTCGCGGATATTCGCAGTCCGTGACATCGGAACGGAAATTCGCAGTCGTCCACCATACTACGGCCCTTCTTTTCCGTAAAAGTCCCAGCCTTTAGTGTTCAGCGCCCTCACTTCAGTCATCAAGTACCAGAGTTTAGCGTTAAAGTCTGATACTTTAACGCTCAAGTCCCGCGCTTGATGGTTAAACCTAAAAACGGGTTTGGGATCAGCTAAAAGCGCAAAAAGTCTCTAAAATCAGGCACTTGCGAGGAATGGCTGTCTCACCCTGTGGGTAAATGGTGTCAGTTACATAAAGCCCTCATTTAGCGCTTTTTAGCGCGTTTAGTTGATCTCAATCGCCGTCTTTAGGATAAAAGGTGCGCTTCGCTCGGAAAAGGAATCACGCAGAGGGCGGCGTAAAAAAGCCTGATAGCTCTCACGCTGTAAAACTGCGTGAGCCACGACAGAATCAGCACGATCTTTCCCAATTCCCCAGTGCGTAGCGGACGCCCCGCGAAAATTATTTTCCTCTGTTGGGAAAATGAAACTTGAAAAACTTCTTGCTTAACTGGGGGGGCGCATACGCTAGTGCTTGGGAAGTCGCAAGACTTCCACACATTTCTCACCACACCACTCCTCGCGAGCAGTCACCTCAATAGCACCTACACTATGGCACGCAAAACAATCAAAATTGAAATCCCCACGGGAGCCCAGACGAAATGATCACTCTCGCGGAAGGTATCGCCAGCCACCACACGGACCTCGGCAGCGCCGCTGTGCTGGATAGCACGGAAGTCACCGACCTCTCCACGAAAGCCGGGCAAGCCAAACCCAAGCGCAAACGCGCCGCAGAACTCACCGCCCAAGCCGACACCCTTAACCAAGAAGCCGCCGCCATCCTCGGCCTGGCCCCCGGCCAAAATGCCCAAACCGAGGGCACCGTCCTCTACCGCATTGACGGCTTCCGCGCCGGGACTAGCTCACCTACCAGCGGAGCATGCCGCGTGAGGGCTCTCAGGCCCTTTTACGCGGACACCTCCATTGGCACCGCCAAAACCCCGGGCCCAAGGAAGCCAAAGCCCTAACTACTCTCCCATCCACAAAACCAACAAACCGCGTGTGGGCTATCATGCCCTTGGACGCGGCGCGGAAACAACCAACCAAAAAACCTAAAATCCATAAAACCATGAACTCATCATCCACTGCCCGCCGAGTATTTATCAAACGAACCGCATCAACAGCCCTCGCTACTGTTATTGCTCTGGCTGTCCTCTCATCAGACTCGCTTGCTACACCTACACTCACATCAATAAACTGCCCAAACCCTACGTGGGGCGTTAAAGGAATGTGCGGAAGGACGCAGGTAGACGCACAGGTTGGAGACACGCAACATACAAATCCTGACGCAAGAGCCTATTGCGATAGTGTCAACGGAACGGCAAGCTGCACCCTATATGACGACCAGCAATGTGCAGGTCCAGGTGCAAAATTCAAAGCCGGTGAAAAGTTGTTTTGTAAATAGGGGCACTCCTCGCGGTTAAAACGGAAACAAAAAATCTATCTTACGATGACGCCAGCAACAACCACACGCCGGGTATTTATTAAGAGAACCGCTTCAACTGCTGTTGCTGCTGTTGTTGCCGCAGCGTTTCTATCGGCAAGTGCTTTTGCTGCTCCCACTCTTGTTTCGCAAACTTGCGATAAAGGAAAAAGTGCCAACGGATATTGCGGGCACATTCACGTAGATGCTGCTGTTACAGGCACAATTCATACAAATCCTGAAGCCCGCACATTTTGCGACAATGCTGGTGTAACCTCATCCTGTGAACTCTGGGATAACGACAAATGCGCAGGAGTTCCCGCTGTAGCTGGTCAAATTTTATATTGCAAAGCATAGTGCTCTCCTTTGATCGCGCCCGAACCATTATCCGCAATCAGTTCGCACAAACCCTAGGACTCCCATTTATGGGTTTCGTTTTTTGCGTGGTTACTCTGATAGATTTATTCCCCGGCAATGTGATTGCCGAACCTGTATCTAGATCAGCGACATTTCCACAGGTCGAAAGTTACGAAAGTATTCTAAACTCAGCTGTTCAATCGCTCGGGGGACTGCATCCGCTTCCACCTCATGCTCCTATTGCTAAGAGCGTAGCATCGTTGGTTGCTTTTGCCTTTGGAAATGAACGCAATCCACGTTCATCTGAGATTTTCGATAAATACTTTTTGACTGGGGAAACTGGCATCCCCTCTCTCAAACGATACGCTTTACGATTTGCCTCCGAAAGTGGGATGATAGACGTGCAGAGCTCGGTCGAATTGGTGGACAGATTCATCACCAATGAATCAGATTCGGTCAAGGAAGGGATCGATTGTGCTGTATATGCCTTTGAAGCAGGAGCGGTATTTTCACCGTTGAACTTCTCGGATTTAGTATTCGTTTTTGGAAAGAAACATCCCGATTTACTGGTGACTGTCTTGGCTAAGGCCAAGATTCCGGCGAAAATACTTCACGAAGTAATTCCAAGTCTTTCTATACAAACACGAAATGAACTCGCTCGAAGACTGAGTGATAGATTTGTAAATGGAACACCAGATGAAATTCAGAATACCCTCGCGCTCTTTTCAAATCCTGCGGATATTCCGGTAGACTGCGCCTCGAAATTTGTTCTGGCAGCAGCTTTGATTAATTCAGAAGCAATTGATAGATGGCTTGATAAAACAGATGCGAAAACCAGAAGCAATATCCTCAATCAAATTTATTATTGTTTCTTGCAGGACAGTATGAAGCCGATTGGGGAGAAAATTACTGAATGGGGATTACGCTCTCAAAACCTACTTAGCGGGAAATACCTTTTGATGGACGCGGATTCGAAAACTGTCGGGCTAATTTTTGATAGATGTGTAGGGCCGAGTGCCGTGAAAGTCCTCGCGAGCGTCGCGGAACGGTGCAAATCATTCAAGGATGCGACCCTAAGAAAGTCAGCCTTCTGGTATATGAATTACATTCAGGTAGAGAACGAAGGTTTTTCTTCTGTGATTCAGAACATCGAAAATGGGGTAAGCAATAAAGACTCCGACCTTACTAACTCGAGTATTTCCATGCTCGTCCGAACTAATCGAACGAAAGCGAAAGCGTATTTACTTGAGTCTAGCGACACCAATGTCCGAAAGGAGATTAAAGAGCAGCTTTTCCGACAGATTGATCCCCGAGAGCCCAACCAAGACAGACAGCAACTCTTAAATGCCAAGCTGGACACCATTAAGAGCGAAAATGAGATTACGGATGCACTGAAAAAGCGCATCGAATACCTTGTTCAATACGAAGCTGATTACGACCGTCCTACGGCAATCACACTCCTCAGTAAACTCCCTGACGGCGTTACTAAAGAAAAAACATTTGGAGATTTTGCAAAGAATTGGGCAAAGGATGACCCGGTGTCTGCCTCGGACTGGATTGCAACGCTTCCACCTTCACGAACTCGGGATGCGGCAGTGAGTGAGCTTGTTCAGGCTTCTCACGATGATCCTGAGGTTGCTTTTCAGAATGCAGCGGTGATTGCTGATGTGGGTATCCGGCGTAAGGCAGCAATTTCATTGATTGACCGCTGGAAACCATTGAATCCGGGCGCAATTGCTACTCTGCTTGATGCGTCGTCAATGACTGTTGAAGACAAGGCATTTTTGGCTGAGAAACTTGCGGATAAAGAGCAAAAGGGAGGCAAGAAGTGAAATCCCATCAGATTCGCGGATGCGTATAGCCAAAATGCGCAAGCTTTTGTTCGGGTTGGGTTGCATTTTAATATTATTGAGCCTGATTTCCTTTTTGCGTCCAGCCTCGCAACTGCCTCCGGCGGGAGCAGCTTCGCACTCAAGCACGCCTTCGGAGAATGGGCCAATATCCATTTCTAAACTCGCTTCGCGTAACTACGTTATGGAAATCTTGGATACCCGAAAGACCCAACCGAACCGTTCGCCTTACGAATGGAAGCGATTTGTCGTTGAGTTGGACGCTTGGTATCGTGAGGCCAAGGTGGATTGCACGGTAACATTGAAGTCGAGGCAGTTGGATTGGGTGTTGCGTATGGTTGAGGACGAAAAAACAGCGGCCACGGAGCAGGAGCTTTTTCAAATCGCTCGTGAATGCACGGACTCAGAAACTCAGATGGAATGCTACCGGGAGCTTTGGCGCAGAAAAGCTGAGGGTGAACCCAGTGAATGTGTGGGATTCGTGAACTCTCTTCCGGCGTTAGTGCGCCCGATATTTCTCAATGAATTGGCTGACCTTTGGGCGAAAAAAAAGGGCGCTGGAGCATTGGCTGAGATTGTCGGAAACAGAGAGGTTCCAACGTCCCTTTTCGAGCAAGTCTGCAGCCGCATTATTAGAAGCTCGCCGGAAGAGGCGTTGCAGTTTCTTCAAAAGACGGACGAGGAGGTTTTGAAAGGCAGGTTCGGGGCAAAGTTTGACCGCTACTACTGGCTGATTTCGGCTTGCGAGGTATTGCCGCCAGCACGGGCAATCGAGGTTTTGTCCAAAGACCCTCCGAGCGTTGTTCGTGATGGACGAATCGCGGTTGCGACGATGAGAGCGGTGCAGGAAACGCCAAAGATTGCCGAAAAATTGATAGCAGACAATCCGAGTATGATTTCACCCGTGGCTTGGGCGGCACCTACTGTGGCTAAAAAAGACCCAGGCGGAGCTGCTATTATTTTGAATGCAGTTCCCGGCGAGAAATTACGCACGTCGGTTGCGCGAAAAACGGTCATGGAATTGCCTGCAAAAGAAGGGCTTCAGTTTATTGAAGCGATTTCTGATTCATTGACCCGCGAGAGCGTGCGAAAAACCTATTTATTAATTCATCAACCCAAGGAGGCACCCAAAAAATGACCGAACCCATCCTTGCAGTAATCAGCGGCTTTCTTGGGGCCGGGAAGACAACGCTTTCAACCAACCTCATCGCGCATTTGTGGGAGAAGGACATCAATGCGGCTTTGATTACGAATGACCAGTCTTCGGGGTTGGTGGATTCGGAGATTGCTTCGGCGGGTGGTGTGAATGTGAAGGAGATTTCGGGTGGGTGTTTTTGTTGTCGGTGCGATGAGTTTGCGCTGGCGCTGGATGAGATTGTGGCGCTGCGGCAGGCGGATATTATCATCGCGGAGGCGGTGGGGAGTTGTACGGACCTTGTGGCGACGGTGGTGGAGCCGTTGCGGGTGGACTTGATGAGGCCGTATCGGGTGTTGCCGATGATTGTGGTGGTGGACCCGGTGCGGGCGGAGGCGGTGTTTGGGCAAGGAGGCCAAGGAGGGGGGCCGTCTCGGCCCCCAGAGTCGCGCAGCGACTCGACAAACTCTGGGAACCACTCCGTGGTTCAGGGGGCCGAGACGGCCCCCCTCCTTGGGA
>JAYSTZ010000552.1:0-3179 GCA_043719365.1 Verrucomicrobiaceae bacterium
ACCTTGCCGACTTCGACCTCGTAGTAACCCGGCCGCTGCACATCGCCGCTCACGCAAAGAATGCGGGTGCCGGTATTGTTAGGCCGTCCCAGCCCGGCGTATTGCGCGCCGCCCATGGCGATGATGTGCTTCACGTCGCAGAGCGTCTCGACGTTGTTCACGATCGTGGGGCACTGATAGAGGCCGAGCACGGCGGGAAAATACGGCGGCTTGATGCGCGGGTAGGCGCGTTTGCCTTCGAGAGATTCGATGAGGCCGGTCTCCTCGCCGCAAATGTAAGCGCCCGCGCCGCGATGCACGTAGATTTCGCAATCGAAGCCGGAGCCGAGGATGTTCTTGCCGAGAAAATTCCGCGCCCGCGCTTCGGCGAGCGCCTTTTCCAGTATCTGCGCGCCTTCGGGAAATTCGCCGCGGATGTAGATGTAGCCAAGCTTCGCGCCGACCGCGAAGCACGAGATGATCATGCCCTCGATGAGTTGATGCGGATCCTGATGGATGATGTAGCGGTCCTTGAAAGTGCCGGGCTCGGACTCGTCGGCGTTGCAGATGAGATAGACGGGCTTTTTCTCGTCCTGCTTGATAAAGCCCCACTTCACGCCGCACGGGAAACCCGCTCCGCCGCGTCCGCGCAGGCCACTCGCCTTCACTTCGTTGACGATGTCCACGCGGGGCATGCCGAGCGCCTTTTTCAGCTCCGCGTAGCCGCCGTCGTGCAGGTAGCACTCAATGTCGTTGGTCCAGCCTTCACGGTCGATGTTCTTGAAAACGATGCGCCTTTCGCGCGGATGCGGTGGTTGCACTTTAGGGAGCGTCGCGTCGGAGCGCTCCAGCTTCAGCAGCTTGGCGGCGTCTTCGAGTTTGATGCTCTCCTTGAAGTTGTCGTCCACCATCGCGACCGGCGCGCTACCGCAGCTCGCGAGGCATTCGACAAACTCGACGCTGAACTTTCCATCCGCCGAAACCGCCACCGGGTTCCCGTGCCCGCCGTGCTGCTCATGCTTCCACTTTTCCAAATCAATCCCCGCCGCTTTGGCGACTGCGGCTTTCAGCTCGTAGCTCCCCGCCATCGAACACGAAAGCGTGCGGCAGATGCGGATATGCTTCCTGCCAGCAGCCTCGCGGCGGAACATCGGGTAGAACGTCACCAACTCCAGCACGTTGATCGGCGACAACTCCAGCTTCGCAGCGATCCAAGCCACACCTTCGTCCGAAACAAACCCAAAATGCTCTTGCCACAAATGCAGCAGCGGCAGCGACGCGCTCCGCTTTGACACGGGATAATGCGAGATCGCTTCGTCGATTTTCCCCAGCAGTTCGGACGGGACGTTCATGAAAATTAGTTCGCGAGCGCTGGCTTCGGTACCATGTGCAGCGGGGCATCCTCGGGCGGTTTTTCGCCGAAATGGACGACGCGATTCTGCAACTTGTTGTCGATGAAATGCAGTTCCACGGTCTTCCCGCTCTCCTCGTAATAATAGCGCACCATCGGCATCTCCCGGACAGTCTGCTGCTCAATCTGATACGTCTCCTGACGGGTGGGCTGCCCGAGGATCGCCTCAACCTCCTTGATAGAAAGCGTCCGGCCCGCGTCGATTTGCGCATTCAGCACGTCGATGTTCCGATTCGCCACTCGCGGGCCGCAGGCGGTGAGGCCGAGGATGAGGGTGGAAAAAAGGACGCTGGCGGGCATGGAACGCACGGTGGTTCCGAGCATGCGAACGCCCACCCGCACCCGCAAGTGCAATTTGTGAAATTTTTCACAAGGCGGCGAATGAGAGATAATCAAACCTCTCGGGGGAAGAAAAAAAAACGCCATGTCCGCCAGTTTTGGCCCGCTGCCTGCTTGAATATTCGTATTATTTTATGAGCAAACGATCCGCCTTCACCCTCATCGAAGTCATGATCATCGTCGCACTGATCTCCAATGTGCTGCTGGTCGCCCTCCCGGCTTTCATCCGCTCGCGCAATATGGCGCAGAACACGCGCTACATCTCCGATCTGCGCACGATCGCCGGAGCCTTTGAGATGTATGCCGCCGAGAATAACAAATATCCGGTCACCGCCAGCGCGAGCGTCGTTCCGACCGGCATGAGTGTTTACCTCAAAAACATTCCTTACACCGCGCGCAACGCCATCGGCGGCCAGTGGTATTGGACCTACAATACGGCCGCGTCTCCAGCCGCGGTCGTCGGCTCCCTTTCCCCTTTTACCCTCGACGACGTCCGCATGGCAGACATCGACGTTCGCATCGACAACGGCGTCCTCGCCACCGGCACTTGGCGCAAGACGGATGCGACCAACGTGCAGTACACAGTCGAGCAGTAGGGTCGGCCGGGTGAGGGGATTCTACCGCATAAGGAGCGACCGGTAGAGCGCGAGATAGTCGTCCACCATTCGCTGATAGCCGAAGCGACTTTCCGCCCGTGCGCGCACCTTTCGCCTGTCGAGCGCCAAAGCCGGCCCCACCAGCTCCGGCAGCGCGTCCAGCGAAGTCGCCGCATAGCCCGTCAACCCGTCCTCCACGACCTCGCCCACCGACCCGCGGCGATGGGCCACCACCGGCGTCCCGCAGGCCATCGCCTCGATCATTACCAGGCCGAACGGCTCTTCCCACTGGATCGGGAAAAGCAGTGCCGCCGCATTCCGCAGCAGTTCCTGCTTCTGCGCATGGTTCACCGGCCCGATCCAACGGATTTGCTCTCCGTCGATCAGCGGCTCCAGCTCCTTTTTGAAATACACCGCCTCCCGATCATTCTGCGGCTGCCCCGCCAGCACCAGCGGCATCCCCACCGCCTGCGCGATGCGGATCGCCCCCAGTGGATTTTTCTCCACCGACAGCCGCCCCAAAAACGCCAGATACTTCCCCGCCTCAAACTGCGGCTCATATGCCCCGAAATCGCACCCATTGTACACCACCGGAAACTCCCGCCCCAGCTTCAGCGTCGCTGCCGCCATCTGGCACTCACTAATTCCCGCCACCGCCACGTTTGGCCAGCGTTTCATCACCCATTCGTCATCCAGATGCGGGCTCGTGTGCATCGTGAAAAGCCCCGGCGTCCCCGTCGCCCCCGCCAGCGGAATCCACGCACTGCTCAGATGATAGTGGATCAGGTCAAACTTCCCCGCCTCCCGCAGCACCTCCGCCATCGTCGAGTTCGCGTAATACTCGAACATGTACA
>JAYSTZ010000553.1:0-7541 GCA_043719365.1 Verrucomicrobiaceae bacterium
GCCAGTTCAACGGCTACAACGGACTCGCTGCAATGAACTACAACATCACCGGCGCACCGAAACGCGTGACCGACGGCTCGATCAACGGCCTGCCTCGCGACACTCCGTATGTGGCCGCGACCGATAAACTCTGGAACGGCAGCGTGCCGTGTATTTTCGTCATCGATGGCGTCCTCCGTGACGCGCACATCCGCTACCACGGTAGTCGCTACAACCGCAACGCCGGGCGGCAATCTTACAAAGTGAAGTTCCCCGACACGCAGCAGGTGAACGGCGCAGACAGCTTTTTCGTCACCGACAAAAGCGATTACTTCAGCGTCGCGCAGGGGCTCTACTACAATATCAATCTGCCCATTTCAGAAATCAACTGGGTGGACTTTTACCTGAACGGAAACGCCGTCCTCACGCGCCTCCAACAAGGCGAATACAACGGCGATCTGCTGAGCAAATATCACAAACGAATCGCAGACCTCACGCCCGGCTCGACGAAGGAGGAGAACGGCGAGTTTTACAAAGACGTAGGAACCATCGAGGACAGCGGAGAAGGTCCTTACGCACACGGCGGCGAACGGCCAATCCCCGCAGGCGGACCCTGGACGCAGCTACAGCGCTACGACTGGACATTCACGCTCCAAAATAACGCGTGGAAAGGTCCGAAGCCCGTCCGCGATTTGATCGAAAATATGTGGGTGGCACGCGGCGACAACTACCTCTCACCGAACCCAAATGTCGCGGCGCTTCGTTCCTACCTCGATGCGAATCTCGACGTGGACGCCACACTTACGGGCCTCGCGGTTTTGAACTGGATGTGCCCGTGGGACGACACGACGCAAAATCACTTCCTGTGGAAACGCGCAAACGGGCGATGGGGACATATCGCCTGGGACTTCGACGGCATGTTCGGCAATGGCGACACGACGAGCAGCAACTCGTGGATTTACCTCGGCGAAAACGGCGCGCCTTCACCGCCCAGCAACGCACTCGGAACGGTGCTCGGCAACAATTTCCGCGGTCCCAACTGGTTTGAGGACTCTGTCTTCAAAGCCTACCGCACCGAGTACAACAACAAGCTCTGGGTGCTCAATAACACATACCTTTCGGTCGCGAATCTTCAGTCGCTCACGTATCGCAATCAGGCTGGCGCGAACGTGAGCTACTACAGCTTCATCAATGGCGTGAAAGCGAACTTCTGCGAAGAGCGCTTCCAAAGCGTGAACATCCAGACCGGCCACGCCGCAAACGGCAGCGACTTCTTCCGCCCGACAGTGCCGACGCTCACTTCACCCATCGGCGGAGTCACCGCGTTACCGCCGACCGCGTTCAACACCAGCGCATACACGCATACGAACGGCAACACCACCGGCGGAAATGCACATGCGAAATCGAAGTGGGAAATTCGCAGCAGCACCGGCACCTACGCGACGCCCGTCTTCCAGACGACGAGCACGACGAGCCTCACATCGCTCGCGATTCCGTTTAGCGAACTCACTTTTGGCGAAACGTACTTTTGGCGCGTGACGTATATCGACGCGAGCGAGCACCCATCTTTCCCGTCGGCGGAAAACTCATTCACCTTCGGTGCCCAGCCCACGAACCAGACCTTCATCGCGTTCAATTCATCGTGGAAATACAACTACACGACCGCGTTCACAAACAACTCGTGGACGCTTCCTGCATTCGACGACAGCACGTGGACGACGGGAAACGGCGTGTTCATTCAGAACGGAGAACCGGTCCCGACTCCGGGCACAGCCGGCACTATCCTCCCTGCACCGGGAACTTTGACGCCTGCGTATCGCTCTTACAACTTCCGCAAGACTTTCACGATATCCACGAACCCTCTCACGATCTCGAATCTACGAATCCGCCATCTCATCGATGATGGCTGCGTCATTTGGATCAACGGAAACAAAGTTCACCGTTACTTCTTCAATGAGCAGGCAAACTACGCGACCACCGAGCTCACCTCGGGCGGCGGCGGGCCCGGAGAAGCCGTGCTGCAATTTGCGGATGCCGTGACAAACACCGCGAACTGGGCATGGGTGGACCCGCGTCCATTCTTGGTGCAAGGCGTGAACACGATTGCCGTGGAGGTGCATCAAGTCAGCGCTTCGAGCAGTGACATGATGATGGGCTTGGAAATGACCGGCACGATTCCCGCGAACGGCAACGAAGTCACCATTAACGAAATCATCGCCAACCCCGCGACTGGCGGCACCGATGTTATCGAGCTGAAAAACGTCACCGGCGCCGCGATCAACATTGCGGGCTGGGGAATCAGCGACGACTTGCTGAATCCCACACGCTACGTCTTTCCTGCCGGCACGAGCATCCCTGCGGGCGGCTACCTCACGGTCGCGTGCGACAGCCTCGCCACACTTCCGGCGGACCTGCACACAGGCTTCGGCCTCGATAGCGGCGGCCAGCGAATCATCCTCACAAACGCTGGCGCTATCAAAGACTACGTCGCATTCGGCCCGCAGGCGCGCGGCCTCTCACTCGGGCGAATCGCCGACGGCAGCGGCGCATTCACCCTCTGCACGCCGACGCTCGGCGCGACGAATAACGCCGTCGTTTCGCTCGGCTCCACCGCCAATCTCCGCATGAACGAATGGATGGCTCAGCCCGCGCATGGTGACGATTGGTTCGAGATTTACAACAACGATACTCTGCCTGTGAACATCAGCGGACTCTGGCTCAGCGACACGCCCGGCACGCCGAAGATCACACAGATTCCACCGCTCAGCTACATCGCAGCAAAAGGCTTCTCCGACTTCCAGGCCGACGGCAAAAACGACGGCGGCAACCATGCTAATTTCAAGCTCAGCGCGGGCGGCGATAATCTCGTCATTTCCAACACCGCAGGCACCGCAACCATCGACACGCTCGCCATCACCAGCGGCGGCAGCGACATCTCCCGCGGTCGTTTTCCAAATGGCAGCGCGACCCTCGCGAACTTCCCGTTCACCGATTCGCGTGGCGAAAGCAACTGGCTGCAAACGCCCGTCGTCATCAACGAAGCGCTCACGAATTCCGTGCTCCCGCTCACCGATGAAATCGAGCTCTACAACCCGACCGGCAGCGCCGTGGACATTTCCGGTTGGTGGCTCAGCGACGACGCATCCGCACCGCAAAAGTATGCGTTCCCAAGCGGCAGCACCATTGCCGCCGGAGGGTTCCTCACGGTCAACGAGGCGCAGTTCAATATCGGCGCGGACGCATTTTCGCTCAGCTCGCTCGGTGATGAAATCGTCCTCACCGCGACGGTCGGCGGCGTCCCGACAGGATACCTTGCGCACGTCAGCTTCGGGGCTGCGGCGGACAATGTGCCGTTTGGCCGAGTGCTTACCGGCTCACCGCTGGGCTCGTACAAAGCGGAGTTCTGGCCGCTAGTCTCCCGCACCCCCGGCGCGGCGAACAGCGCCTCCATCGTCACGCCCGTCATCATCAACGAAATTCACTACCACCCTAGCGACCTCGCGGGCCCGGTGGACAATGCCCGCGACGAATTCGTCGAGCTTCACAACCCGACCACCAGCGCCGTCGATCTCAGCGGCTGGAAACTCAAAGGCGCGAGCGACTTCATCTTCCCGAACGGCAGCACGCTCCGCGCAGGCGACTACATCGTCGTCGTCGGCTTCAGCCCCGTCACCGACACCGCCACGCTCAACGCATTCCGCTCGGCGACCGGCATGGCTGCAAGCGTCCCCGTCTTCGGACCATTCACGCCGAAGCTGCCAAACGACGGCGGCGACGTCGAAATCGCACGCCCCATCGCACCCAGCATCTTCGTGAACGTGGACAAAGTCGATTACACCGACTTTGCCCCATGGCCGCTCGCACCGGACGGCACAGGCCCGTCCCTCCAGCGGCTCAGCCGCACCGTCATCGGCAACGACCCGGCAAATTGGGCATCCGCCACCGCCACACCCGGCGCGGTGAATACCGGCGAATCCGTCATCACCGACAACGACGGCGACGGAATGCCGAACACATACGAAGACGCCAACGGCCTCAACAAATTCGTGAACGACGCAAACGGAGACAACGACGGCGACGGCCAAAGCAACCTCGCCGAATACCTCGCCGGAACGAACCCCAACAACGCCGCCGACCGTTTCATCATCACCAGCGTCGTCAAAGCGGGCGGCCCCGGCTTCGTCATCACCTTCCCCGCGAAAGCCGGGAAAACGTACACCATCCAATTCAAAAACGCGCTTACCGACGCAACGTGGTCCGCGCTGACCAACATCCCCGCAGCCGGCGCCGACGCACCATCCCAATACACCGACCCGACCGCACAGCCGACCCGCTTCTACCGGGTCGTCACGCCGCAGCAGTGAGGACTCTGCCGCTTACGGCATCCCGACTTCGTAGTGCCGCGCGATTTCCCCGGCATGCATGACGCGGTCGAGGATGACGAGTTCGTCCAGGCGGCCTACGAAGTTGCGAGTGACGTGGCGCGGGTTCTGGAGCTTGGTCCACTCGTTGTCGGGCTTCGTCCCGTCGGCTCCCCAATTTCCAAACTCCATACTGCCCAGGACTGCGGGGACCTGCTTGCTAAAGCGCCCGCGTCCGACCTCCTGACCGTCGCGATAGTGGGTGACGGTGCCGCTCGCGGCGTCGTAGCTGGTGGCAACGAAGAGCCATCGGCCGAAGTCCATGTTCGACACGGCGGGACCGCTCACGGGGCCGTTCCAGCCGCCGAAGCTTTTGTCGGAACCGCCGGCAGTGCGCATGGTGAGGCGAAGTTCGCCGCCGCGCTCGAGCGTCCAATGCAGCGAGCCAGCGCTGTAGCGAGTGGGGAGAAGCAGCGAGTTGTAGTCGTTTGGCAGACTGTCCACGCGGACCCACGCCATGAGCGTGAGCGCAGGGTGGCTGCCGGGCACGGTGAAGCGGAGGCGATCTCCGAGGCTGCGAAACTCGAGGGCGCGTTTGCCGGGCCAGCGGCCTCCCGCCCAGCCTGCGCCGACGATGGCTCCATGGGATTCTGCGCCGGTCGGATTTGCGCGGTTGGTGAGTTCGCGGCTCCACTCCGGCTCATCAGCGAATGTGTAGCAGAGCAGCGTATCGGGCTCGGCAGCGAGTCGAGCGATGTCATCTTTCCAGCGCAAAAAGCGGTCGCGCCCGGCGTTGTCGGATCGCCGGGCGAGTTCTTCGCCGTTTGGGAAATCGGTCGGCCTCACGGGGATGTCGCGCAGTTCAGCGCCATCCACGCGGACGGCTTTGTCGGCTTCGAGTTTCGTCGCGCTGCCGCCGTTTCCGGCGACAGTGACTTCGCCGTCGAACACATGGACTTCCGGCTTTCCCGCAGCTCCGATGCTGAAACCAAACGCCGTTCCGAGGTCCACGACATCGACGCCGGGACCACGCAGCTTGAAGCCGTGCGCGGGCTCCGGGACGTAGGCGCTTGCGGTGCCGGCCAGGAGAAATGCCGCGTCTTCCGCGTCGATGCGCAACTCCGCCGGGCCGACGACGAGCAGACGCGCACCGCCGAGAAACTCGATTTGCACGGTGCCGGATTTGAGCTTCACCCAGCCCGCCGGAAGCATCGCGCCGACGGCATGTGCAGACGCGCCTTCCGCCCACTCGACCGCGACAGCGCGCTTCAAAACTGCGACCGGTGCAGCCGTGGCGATCCGCTCGGAGATCGGGCCATCGACAGCAAATGCGGACTCCTTTGTGAGTGAAGCAGGCCTTGAAAACTGAAACGCGATTCCGGCAGCAAGTGCGACCGACGCGGCCACAGCGAGGCGCGGCCACCAGCGCGACATGCGTGCGCTTTCCACCACCTCCGGCACAAATTCGCGCGTGGTCACAGCGGCGACGCGCTCCTGCTCAATGCGCAGAACGATCTCCTGCGCGGCGATGTGCCCGAGCGGGTCGCGCTCTGTCGCGTGGAGCAGTCGTTCTGTTTCGATATGCCGCGCGAGAAGGCCCAGCGCTTCATCGCTCTCGCGGCACACGGCGGACAGTGCGGCGGTATCCTCGGGCGTAAGTGTGCCGTCTGCGGCGCGTGCGATTAGGATGTCGAGTTGCTCGGGCGTCATACCGTTGCGGTTCGTTTTTCGATGCACTCGGCGAGCAGTCCGCGAAGGCGATGGAGTTGCATGGAAATTGCGGAAGTCTTGCGGCGAGTGCGCGCGGCGAGATCGTCGAGCGAAGCGCCGTCGGCATAGCGTTCGTTCACGAGTTGCCGGGCCGGGCCGTCGAGTGTTTCGAGACATTCACGCAAAGCCGACATGCGCTCGCACTCGCGGTCCGAGCCCTCCAGCCGCGCATCGATGAGCGCCTGGAGTTCGTCGTTCATCCCTATGGGAATCGCACGGAATTTGCGCCGGTGATTCGCGAGAAGGTGCATCGCGACTCCGCGCAACCACGGGCCGAGCGGAAGTGTCGGGTCGATCTCCGGCAGCTTGCGAAATGCGACCAGCAGCGTTTCCTGCGAGAGGTCTTCGGCGTCGTGCGCGGAATTCATCCGCACGGCGAGGCAGGCGCGCACGCTCCCATGATGCCGCTCCACAAGCGCCCCAAACGCAGCCAAATCCCCGCGCTGCGCAGCGCGAATGAGCGAATTCTCGTCGGTATTCGGGTTTTCAGTCATGTAGTGTCCCTACTACCTGTTTCAAGTCGGCGGATACAACACTGTGAAGTTTTTCTTGAGAGAACGTGTGCTGGCTTGAGTGGGATACGAAAGGGGGCTGAGCGACGGCCCCGGCCTCCTCCTTTCGTTCCTACCCCGATGCATCCGCACCCCATTGCGGGGCTGCTTTCGGCAGGCTATCTAACGTCGTCTGGCTCTCGCTCTAGCTAGAAACTCTTCCGCATGTTGCTTGGAAGAATGTTCAATTCGTTGCGATATTTCGCGACGGTGCGGCGGGCGATTGGGATACCTTTCTTTTCGAGAAGTTCGACGATCTCTTTGTCGCTGAGCGGGTTTTTGCCGTTCTCTTTCGAAACGAGTTCGCTAATGACGCCCTTCACGCTCGTATTGCTCATCGATTCACCACCGGCGGTTTGGTAGCCGGGTGTGAAGAAATACTTCATTTCGAAGACACCGTGTGGAGTCGCCATGTATTTGCCTGAAATCGCGCGGCTCACCGTGGTCTCGTGCACGCCAACGACTTCGGCGACCTGCACCATGGTCATCGGCTTGAGACCGCTCGGTCCATGCTCAAGGAATTCCTGCTGCCGTCCGACGATTTCGTGGGCGATATTCGAAATCGTCTGCTGGCGTTGATGGATGCTCTTGATGAGGAATTTCCCGCTACGAATCTTCTCCCGAATGTATTCGCGCACTTCTTCCTTGTTCGTGTCCTGCGCCATCAAGTCCTTGTAAGTATTGCTGATTCGGAGATGAGGAATCTGGTCGCCGTTGAGCGAGATGACCCAGCGTCCGCCGATTTTTTCCACTGTGACATCGGGCAGCACGTAGTGGTTCGGATCGGGCGAAAAAATCTGGCCCGGCTTTGGGTCGAGCGTTGAGATGAAATTTGCCGCGCGTTGCACGCACTCGATGTTGGTTCCGCATCGGCGGGCAA
>JAYSTZ010000554.1:0-7537 GCA_043719365.1 Verrucomicrobiaceae bacterium
GAGGAAGTCGTTCTGGAGAGACTGCCAGATTTGCTTTCCAGTCTCGGCGTCGAAGCAAGTCACACCCTCGCGGAGGTCCTGGCCTTCACCGACGTACCCGTTGATGTAAAGGTGACCGTTCGCAATGACAGTGCGCTTTGGCCCGGAAAGTTAGCGCTCCACAGCGGCTTTGCAGCGTCCACTTTGTCCGGAAGTCCGGTCTCGGCGGAGGTGCCGTTTGCAGATGGTCCGCGCCAGTGGAACCAGCCTGCGTCCTTTTGAGCAGCCACCGCAGAGGCGGGCTCGGACTTGGCGGTTTTCTTCTGTGCGTGGGACAGCGTGATGGTGCAGGCGAGAGCGAGTGCGACGGCAGGAGCGATACGGAGCTTCATAGCGAGCGCATGTTTTCCGGAGTCGGGCAGAGAGTCAATTTATTACTTACACGTATTATTTTCGACTCCTCGGCTTTGTTGCCGAAAGCCCGGCTCTTGCGCCGGGTTTCGCCGCTCGGCGAACCAAACGGGAGCGAAATCCCAGACGAAAGTCGTCCGGCTTGCTCAGCCTCGGAGTCCGATGTAATGCAATGTCTCGACCGCCGAACGATGTAGCCGCACAAAATCCACCAACCGACTTCGATGAAAACAACATGCGCCCTTCTGCTCAACAATCACAGACACCGCGCTGGACTCGTCGAGCCGCTGGAGGCGCGCATCGCTCCGGCTGGAGCGGGCGCTCTGGATCTCACTTACGGCGGCGGCGACGGCATCGCGACAGTGGACCATTTTCTGAAGCAGCTCATTGAGAGCGGTGAGGCGATGACGGTGCAGCCGGATGGGAAAATCCTCATCGCTGGCTCGGCTTCGGATGGTTTTGGGCGCTTCTTCCCGGACTTGCTGCTCGTGCGACTGAATGCGAATGGGACGCCGGATTTTACCTTCGGCACCGATGGCCAGGCCGTGCTGGATTTCGGCGGCGACTACTACAGCCGCGAAGAGGCATTCGCGATCGCCGTGCAATCGGATGGAAAGATCGTCGTCGGCGGTCGCTCGGCGCTGACGAATAATGAGGCCGAGGCGATTGACTACGACTTCGCGCTGGCACGGTTTACGACGGCGGGCGTGCTGGATACGAGTTTCGGGACGGGCGGTTTTGTGCGGACAAATATGGGCAGTCTGAGCGACGCGGTGCGCGGCCTGGGGATCAGCTCGGGCGGGCTGATCTACGCGGTCGGCGACTCCGGCGGAGATGCTGCGGTGGCGCGCTATACATCGGCGGGCGTTCTGGATTCGGCGTTCGACACCGACGGGAAAATCGTGCGCGACCTCGGCGGCGCGGATTCGCTGCGCGGCGCGGTGGTGCAGGCGGACGGCAAGCTCGTGGCGGCGGGAACGACGGCGCTCGATTTCGCAGCGGTGCGCTTCACAACTTCAGGAGCGCTCGATCCGGCGTTTGGAAATGCCGGCGTGGCGCTTGTGGACTTCGGCTCAACGGGAGAGGAAGCGCGTGCGCTGGCGCTGGATGCGAGCGGCAAGATTGTGCTCAGCGGCGGAGTGAAGGCGGGCACCGCAAATGACTTCGCGTTGGCTCGATTGACGACGGCGGGAGTGCTCGATCCGGCGTTTGGCACGGGTGGAAAGTTCACGTTCAATGTGTCTGCAAACGCTGCGAGCGGAGGGCTGGAGCGCATCGAAGGTGTGGCGATTCAGGCCGACGGAAAGATCGTCGTTGCGGGCACTGCGCCGGGCGATTTCAACCGCTCGCAATGGCACGCCGCGCGTGTCTCGGCGACGGGCACGCTGGACCCGAGCTACGGCTCCAGCGGCGTCGCGCGGCTGGGCCTAGACGCGGCGACTTTTGGCAGGGCCGCTGGCGCTGCGCTGAGCGGCGGTCAACTTGTCATCGCAGGAACTCAACAATCCGACGATGCGCTGCAGCCGTATTCGCTCCGCGCGATGAAGCTGACGACGGGCGGCTCGCTGGATACAGCTTTCGACGGCGACGGCGTGGCGCTTTTCGATGCCCGCGGTTCCACGGATAATTCGCCGAACTCCGCCACGGTGCTCGCCGATGGAAGCATCTTGCTCGTGGAGGAGTTGCGCGTCACTCCGAGGAACACGCTTGCCGGAGCAAAAATCGGGCTGACGCATCTGCTGGCGGACGGCACGCGCAGTCCGGCCTTCGGGAAAAACGGCACTGCGGTCATAGATTTTGGCCTCGCCGCATCCCACGCAAACGCGGTGCTGCCGCAGCCAGACGGCAAGATATTGCTGGCAGGTGCGCGCTTCTATTTACCCAGCCCGGACGGCGTGCTCTCCGGGGAGGCCGCACTCGCGCGGCTGAATGCGGACGGCAGCCTGGATACGACTTTCGCAAACGCGGGAATCGCGACAGACAGACTGAGCACCGCGCAGTTCGGGCTCGATACCAAATTTGCAGACATGGTCCTCCAGCCCGATGGAAAAATCGTCGTGCTCGCGAACGGAACGAATTATGCAAACGATAATCAAATCGCTGTCAGCCGCTACAACTCGAACGGCACGCTCGACACGAGTTTTTCCAATGACGGCCGCGCGGAGCTTTCGGTCCCATCGAGCCAGAATTCAATGATGGACCTGGAGCTGACGAGCGACGGCAAGCTGCTGCTCGGGGGTGAGGACGACGACCACAAAGTCCAACTCGTGCGCCTGCTCCCCAGCGGCGCGCTGGACAGTTCGTTCGGCACGAGCGGAGTGCAGGTCTTTGACATTGAGGGGAAATTCGCAGGGCTGGTGGTGAATGGCGACGGCTCGCTGCGGGTCGGCGCATCGCGAATCACTGGCGATCTCCGACAAGGAGGGGGCGCGTTCCGTCCTCTCGTGCTCGGCGTCGCGAACGATGGCTCGCTCGCGCCATCGTTCGGAAATGGCGGAGTCATCACTTCAAACATCTACCTCGCAAACGAGGCGGGCGAGTTCGCGCAAGACGCAGACGGGCGCTATCTTTTCAGCGTCGTGGATTACACCACCTTTGGCGTCGCGACGCCGATGGTGATTCGCATGAATGCGGACGGGCAGCGCGACGAAACATTCGGCCCCGATGCCGGCGCGAATCTATCTGGCTTGCACCCGGCGTACGTGCTGAATCTCGCCCCACGTCCCGACGGATCGCTTCTCGTCATCGGCGGTACCACATCGCCGAGCGATACCTTCGTCGTGCGCTACACGGGCGACCCGGTGGCTCCTGCGCAGGGGCTCCTCGGCTTCACAAAACGCGCAAGCCTCGTGAACGAATCCGAAGGCGTCGCGCAACTCATCGTCGAGCGAGTCGGCGGAAGTACTGGCACGGTGACGGTGAATTTTTCCATCACAGGCGGCACCGCGCAGGCAGGCAGCGATTTTACCACGATCAGCGGAACACTCACGTTCGCCCCTGGCGTCCTCACTCAGCAAATCTCGCTGCCAATCACCGTGGATACAATAGGCGAACTCGGCGAAACTGTGGAACTCACGCTCGCCACCGCGACTGGTGGCGCAGTGTTGCAAAACCCCTCGAAGCAAGTTGTCACAATCCTTCCGCACAACGGCGGGCTCGGGACGCTGGATCCGAATTTCGGCGTCAATGGCGTCGCGCTCTCGGACCACTCGGCCAGCGTCGGAGGTTTCGACCGGGAGCAAATCGCAGACATGGCCTACGCGCCGAATGGCGACATCATCGCGGTGGGCTCGAATGCAGCGGGGAGCCATTTCGACTTCTTTCTCTCTCGCTTCCACGCAGACGGATCGCCGGACCTCACTTTCGGCGACCGGGGAGGCGTAACGACGGACCTCAGCCTCGGCTTCGACAAGGCGGAAAACGTAGGCGTCTTGCCAGACGGTCGCATCCTCATCGCGGGCTTCGGGACGGTGCCCGGGTATGGCGCGAGCGTCCATTTTGGAGGCACGCAGGAAGGCCTCGGCGGCGCTGGCGACAAACAACTCGTGCTCGCGCGTTACCTCGGAGACGGCACGCTGGACCGCAGCTATGGCGACAACGGCTTCGTCGTCTTTGACCCACACTCGCTACCGGGTCGGCTCGGCGTCGCGACTGACGTTGTGTTGCAAGACTACGCGTTCCTCCCGAATGGCGAAGTCGTCGCTGGGATCGTCGTTCGTGATTTTCTCTCTGCGAGGGGTGAAACCTCGCCAGCGCAAGCCGCGCTCATCCACTTCCGAGCGGATGGAACTTTCGACACGACTTTTGGCGGCGACGGCTTCGCGGAGAGCAACATCGCGGCTGAAGTGCATGGCGGCGTCTCCGTCGCGCAGCAGAGCGATGGAAAATTCGTCCTCGCGTATGGCACGGGCGATTACCAAGACGCTCTGGAAGAGAAAATCGCCGTCGCGCGGTTCACCGCCAACGGAGCTCGAGACACAACATTCGGCACGGGCGGCATCGTGCAGGTGAATGTGCTCACCGGTGAGGAATCCACGGAAACCCCGACCAGCATTGCCTTTCAGCAAGATGGGAGAATTTTGCTCGGAGGCTACTACGCGACGGGCGGCGACGATGGGCGCGACAGTGCCGATGTGGCCGCGCGCGACGACAGCGGATTCATCCTTAGGCTCAACGCGAACGGCACACTGGACACCACATTCAGCACTGACGGCATCGTGCTTTACCACGGGCTTTCTCCTCGCCTCGCCGCAAATCAGAGCGGCACCGAAGCGTCCATCTACGATCTCGCACAATTGCCCAGCGGGAAAATCGCAGCGGTCGCGACGAGCTACAACGGCAGCCAGACGCCTGTCGTGGTCGAGCTGCTGGAAAATGGAACGTTCGATCCGCAGTTCGGCATCAATGGCTCGTTGCAGCTCACCGCCCTGAAACCGGGCAGTATCCTTTCGATTCTGGATGCAGCTTTGCTCATCACACCCTCGAACGAAATCCTCGCGGGCTTTGGCGGGAAGCTGGCCAGCGACTCGTTGGACAACTCGCAGTTCACGCTCCAGCGCATCACAACGCAAGGCGCGGCAGGGCGCTTCGAGTGGAGCCTCGCAGCGAGTGAGACGGAGGAAAGCGACGGCTTTGCCAGCCTTATCGTGCAGCGACTCGGCGGCACCGTCGGCAGTGCCACTGTCGGCTATTCGTTCGCCTCCGGCACGGCCACGGCGGGCGCGGATTTTATTGCTCTCAACGGCACGCTCACGTTCCAAGAAGGCGAGACTTTGCAGGAGATTCTTGTGCCGATAACGACCGAAGATGCTTCGGAAAGTGTGGAGACGTTCACAGCGACGCTCGCAAATCCCACGGGCGGCGCGACGCTCGGCACGAAGACCACTCAGACTGTCAGCATTCTCGACGGTCCGGATCGCTTCGAGTTTTCGTCGCCCATCCTCAACTTCCTCGAAGGCTCGAAGCTCGTCACCGTCCAAGTCCTGCGCAAAGGCGGCGCGGCGGGGCAGGCGGCGGTGGACTACACGCTGCACGGCATTGAGGCGGTCAACGGCGTGGACTTCGACGCGCTGGAAGTCGGCACGCTGCGATTCCTTTCGGGCCAAAAAGTCGCGACGATCACTTTTGCTCTGAGGGCAGACAATTTGGTGGAAGGCCGCGAGGGAATCGCGCTTACGCTGCTCAACCCACTCGGCGGACCCGTGCTCGGAAAAGTCCCGACAGCGACGGTCAGCATCTACGACTCCGAGCCGGGGAAGGGCCTGAACGCTGGTGCCCTGGATTCGGATTTCGGCAACGGTGGAATCGCACCGGACCCATTTGCAGGGACGAGCGAGCAAGCGCGCGATGTAGTGGCGCTGCCCGGTGGCAAGCTTCTCGTTGTCGGCGAAAGCGGCGGGCACAGCGCCGACTTCCTGCTCGCCCGTTATCTCGCGGACGGGGCTCTCGACGCCACTTTCGGCGTCGGCGGAATCGTGAGGACGGACTTTTTCGGCGCCGCTGACAGTGCGCGTTCCGTGGCGCTGGATGCTCGCGGCCGCATCGTCGTCGCGGGCTGGGCGCTGCACGATGGGCGCGCGGATTTCGCCGTGGCGCGCTATTTGGCAAACGGAACGCTCGATCCATCGTTCGACACCGATGGCCGCGTGACAGTGGACTTCAACGGGCTCGACGACCGCGCTTCGTCGCTCGCACTCACCGCCGACGAACGCATCGTGCTGGCTGGCTGGACGAGCGGCGTGCAGAAGTTCGACATGGCGGTGGCGGTGCTGCTGGAGGACGGGAAGGTCGATACGACCTTCAGCGGAGATGGCCGTGCGACCGTGGATATTGATGGAAAGCAAGACATGGCCAACGCCGTGCTGGTGCAGCCGGACGGCGCAATCGTGCTCGGCGGCACCTCGTCGCTCATCTTCCGAACAGGCTCCGTGAAAGATGTTGCGCTCGTGCGACTGAATGCGGCGGGTGCGCTCGACACAACGTTTGCAGACGATGGGAAGCTATTGGCCAACGATAACTTCACCTCCGGAGCCACCTCGCAAACGACGGTCAACACGTTGCTCCTGCGCGACGATGGACGCATCATTTTCGGAGGGAGCGTGGGTGGCGACATCCTGCTCGGAGAGGTCAATCCTGCTGGCAGACTCATCTTTTACACCAACGATAATTTCACGCTGGCGCAGCTCGGCGGTGGCGCGACGCTCACTTCGAGCGTGGAAACGATCAACGACCTCGCCTTCGCGCCGGACGGCAAACTTGTCGTGCTGGGTCACACGATTTACCCCGGCGAGACGGAGCAGCGGCTTTTCGTGAAACGGTATGAATCCGACTTCCGTTTCGATGCAGACTTTGGCGTTTCCTCCGTCTCCGTCCTGCCCACGCTCGGCGGCGGGCGGGCGCTGGCCTTTGCGGAAGACGGGAACATCGTGACCGTTGGCGGCTCGTTTGAAGTCGCGCAGGTATTGAAAAACTCGGCGGCTCCGAAAGAAGGCGCATTCGCGCTGAATGCTCCGTCTTACGTCATCGCCGAGAACGGCGGAACGCTGACGGTGACAGTCTCGCGCCCGCACGAAACGAGTTACGGCGTCGTGTCAGTGGACTACGCGGTCGTCGGCATCAGCGCGCAGCCGGGGCAGGATTTCACGCCGGTCGCGGGCACTTTGACGTTCCGCGAGACGGAGACGGTGAAGACATTCACCATCCCGATTCTTAACGATGCAGTGGCGGAGAGCACCGAAGTTTTCGGTATATTGCTCACAAACCCCACCGGCGGCGCGCAGCTCTCGAGCGCGTCCTACGCGACGGTCGCGATTCCGGCGAATGACTCGACGGCGGTGGCTGTTCGCAGCAGTTATGAGATCAGCGACAGTTTCGATACGTTTGTTTCCGAGGGCGGCGCGTTCATCACGGTGAAGCGGACGGGCAACAGCCTCGGCGCAGTGTCCATCGACTACCACACCGAGGACGGCACAGCGAAGGCCGGCGAGGACTACACTCCGAAATTTGGCACCCTCAATTTCGCAGCAGGAGAAACTACAAAGCAATTCGCCATCATCATCGATATTTACGCGGACGACCTGATTGAGGGCCCGGAGACGATGCTCCTTAAGTTCACCACCCCGACCGGCGGCAGCGCTCTCGGGCTTGG
>JAYSTZ010000555.1:0-3168 GCA_043719365.1 Verrucomicrobiaceae bacterium
ACCTGCCCTACCAGCATGTGGCCGGCGGGGTCCCATGCGCGGGCCGTCGTGGTCAGAGCGATGGCGATGAGGAGATGCTTTTTCATTCGACGATTTTGATTTGGTCTAGCGACGTGATTTTGATCTGAAGCGAGCCGTTGTATTCCGTGAGCTCGCCATTCACGCGGACTTTCTTGCCGACAAATTCCGCGAGCTTTTCCTTGGTGAATTTCCCATCTCCTGCGCTTGAGAAAAACGTGAGCGACACGGACTGGCGGAAGTTCGTGGTGAAGTTCAAATACCGCACCGTTCCACCTTTATTCTCGCCTTGCACGACGATGGGGCCTTCGACCGTGACTGCTTTGCCTTTCACCGCTTTCAACTCTTCCAGCGCCGTCGGAGCAAAGACCTTGTCCGCCGCCGGAGTCGCGGGCGTAGCGGGTTCCGCAGGTTTTGCGGGCTCGGCTGGCTTGGTGGGTTCTGGTTTCTTTTCCTCGGCAAAAGCGAGCGGAGAAAAAAGAAGAGCGGCGATGACGGATGCGTGGAGTTTCATGGCGCGCAAACTCAACACTCATTCCCTCGCGCTGACCACCGAATTATCCAGTTACACGTAAGCGTAACCTTCCGACCCTTCGACGTCCGATGCCTCAGGGCCGGCATGTGCGATGAGGGCGGCGGCGGGATTTTTGAAATCGATCCCGGCCAGCGCGGTGTAATGGCGGAAGATGTCCGTGTTTTCGATCAGCCCCGAAAAAAGTTCACTGCCCGGTCCGATTGCGGTCACTCCGACATAATCAGCGGTGTGCGTATTTCCCGTCCAGCCGATGCCGTAACGATTGCCCATCACCTGCCCGAGTTGGTTCACCACGGGGTTCATCTGGTCGTAAAGCTGCGGTGCGTTGCCACCCACGGATTTCGCGAACAGCTCCGCCCTCCGCGCCGACATTTTGTATCCCGTCCCGTCCGCGACAATCGCTGCAAGCTTTGCAGGGTCGATGCTGAGGGCACTCATCTGCACGGCTGCGGTGAACTTCGTTTTATCTGCCTCCGCAGCGGCCTTCGGGTCTTTCTCGTCCTTGTCCGCTTCCTTGTCGCCTTCGCTCTTTCCCGTCGGATCGATCTTCGCCATCGGGTCCGGGACATCCAGCTTGTCTTCGGCGTCAGACGGATACGCGGGAACTTTTACTTTCGTTCCGGCTTTCTCGATCAGTTTGAGGATTTCCGGAAAGGACATCTTCGTTTCCGTGATCGTGGAAAACCGCTGGCTGCTCGTCCGGTAACCGCCGCCCATGCCGTTCAGGCCGAGGTTCGAGTTGGCATGGTCCGTCGTGATGACGACCAGCGTATCTGGGTTCCGTTTCTGAAAATCGAGGATCACATCCAGTGCTTCATCGAGTGCAATTTGATCGTGCAATGCCGCAGGTGCATCCGAGTTGTGAGCCGCGTGGTCGATGCGCGCACCTTCCACTTGAAGGATGAATTTTTCACTCCGCTCCAGCCGCGCCAGCGCAGCGCGAACAAGCTCCGCGAGCGTCGGCACTTTCTCGCGCAGCTTTGGGTCATTACGATGATCGATCGTGTAAGGCAGATGCCCGTCCGCAAAAACGCCCAGCAGCCGCGTATCGAGCGGGGCCGCAGAGAGCCCCGCCTTGTCGGTCACAAACGAGTAACCATCCTTGGTGAAATCACCGCGCAAATCCCGTTTATCCTTCCGGCGGTTCGGGCTGAAAAACGGGGCGCCGCCGCCGAGCAGCACATCCACTTTTCGCTCGAAATACTGCGCTGCAATCGCGTCTGAATTTCCCCGCGATTTCACAGCCACTGCGAATCCCGCTGGAGTCGCGTGGGTGATCTCCGCAGTCGTCACGAGGCCCGTTTTCCAGCCCGCATCGACGAACAGCGGGTAAAGCGGAGTGAGCAGTTTCCCATCCGGCAGCACATTCACCGCGCCATTCACTACGCGCGACCCGCTGCCCCACGCCGACGAAGCCGCCGAGCTATCCGTCACTGCGGAGTTGAGCGAGCGCGTATTCATAAAGCACAGCTTCGCCGCTGGGTTTTTGAAGAGCTGCGTCCATGTGAGCGACTTTTTCCGCGTCAACTGCGAGAGCAAATCCGCGCAAGTCAGCGTCCCCACACTCATTCCATCGCTCACGACATGGATGATCCGTTTCGGCTTCTGCCCCGACTGCGCTAGGAGCGCGTCGGCAGATTTGGCAAGGTGCGGAGCCCCGCCCACTGCGGCAGCGGCGATTCCGGAGCGGGTCAAAAAGGAGCGGCGAGAGAGTTTGTTCATGTGAAGATTGAGAATCTGCGGCGTAAGGTTTTCGTAGAATCGGGCGAGGCTTATTTTTCCGGTGCTTGGAGGCTTGTTTTCCATTCCGCAGCAAGCTCTTCGATGGTGTGCGTTGTGCGGGTTTTCCAAATTGCATCATCGTAGCGGCCTTCACGCATGGTGGCGTTTAGATCCTTGATGAGCTCTTTGTCGTATTTGCCGATCACCCAGTTCAGGAAATTCGCCGAGACGCGGTAGCTGGCGTCGTGTTTTGCGCCAGCAGCCCTCGATGGCGGGATGTGCGCTCCTTTGCTCTCCGGCTCGTAAAGATACCAACGAATGTAATCCGGAATGCCTTCGATGAGCCAGCCGGGCGGGCGTTTTCCCCCGCGCTGCCCGCGGTATTGCTGGACGACGTGGACGAGCTCGTGGACGACAGAGCCGAGGGCTTCGCGCTTGAGTTCCTTGCGGTACCAAGCCGGGTTGCATTCGATGCGATTGCCCATCGTTGCTGCGACGCCTTTGTATGAATTGACGAAGTTGATGCTGAATGTGCGCGGCGCTGTGAAGTTCTCGCTTGGGAGCATGCCGACGATCATCGGATACCACTTCTGCACGACCGGAATGAGTTCTTTGTGCGCCCATTCGGTGAGGTCCGGCGCATCGGTCGTCTCGACGGTGAAGCGGAATCCACCCTCGATTTCCACAGACTCGGTGATGGGCGTCGGAGTCGGAGCGGGTTCGGCGGCGGGCTTGTCTTGCGCCTGCGCGACGGTGCCGAGGTTTAGTAAAATAATGGCGATCCAGAGATGGACGGATTTCATGAGTGACGGGTTGTGGAAGTGAATCGTGGTTATAGCGGCGGACCGGACCTTTGACGCTGGGAGGCAGAAGGTCGAGGCACTTTTCCGCGT
>JAYSTZ010000556.1:0-7524 GCA_043719365.1 Verrucomicrobiaceae bacterium
AAGTGCGGCGGCTTTGTGTCTGAATATACGGCGGCTGGCCAGCCACATCGCCAAAAGCGCCATGATTACGCTGCCGATGATCCCCGCTGCCAGCGTCCCGCTTTTTACCACGAAGAGAAACTCCGTTCCACCCGTCGCGCCGCTCCACACGCCGCGTAGCGCGGAAAGCACGGCCTTGGTGTAGAGCGCCGCGCCGCCGACGCCGAGGGTCGCGCCGATGAGGGCGAGCAGCGCACCTTCTTTGAGGAACAATCGCCGCACTTGCTTGCGCGTCCAGCCGACTGCGAGGAGCAGGCCCGCTTCGGCGGCGCGTTGCTCGATGGTGAATGTGAAGAGCAGCCCCGTGAGCACGGCGGCGGCGGCGATGAGGAAGAACGAAAACGAGGCGAAGAGCTGCCCGAAATCCACCGGCGCATCCGTGGCGGCGAGGGCTTGGTCGCGCAGATTCACGATGCGGAAGCCGAGCGCCTTTGGGTCTATAAAAGCGGCGATGCGCTCGACCTGCTCGCGCTTGGTGCCAGCCGGGTAGCGGATGCTCGTGAGGTTTCCCCAGCGGTTGCCCCACATTTCCTGCCCGACTTTGAGGTTCACGAATGCCTTGGGCGTGCCGCGATGGTGCGCCCAATACTCCTCGTCTTTTTTGCGGATGCGCTTGGACTCGAACGGGAAGCCGGGCTTCCATTTGCTGAAGCTGTCTTTGTCCGGGACGTTCGGGAAATCGGGCATCCACGAGCTATCGAGCTGCGGCTCTTCCATCTCGATGATGGGCGCGAGGATGGTGAAAGTGCGCGTCTTTTCCACCAGCTCGCGCCGCTCGCCCATGACGTTGTAGCGCAGCGTGAGCACGTCGCCGGGCTTGGCTTCGAGGTCATCGGCGAGCCAGCGGGAGATTTGGATTTCATCGTCCGCAAGCTCGGCCTGCACAAAGCCGGAAGCGGGGGCGTCGATGGCGGTGACCATCGAGTAAGGCGTGGCGCGAGTGGGAGCGGCGACACTCTTGTCGCCGACGGCGTCGCGGTCCGAGGGCGTCTTGGAATCAGGACCGACCTTTGGGTTGTTTGAAATCTGCGCGTCGCTCTTGCTTGTCGCGCTATCGGCGGCAGGAGTGCCGCCGCTCCAATCGCCTTTTTCGATGGCGGTGACGAAGTAGGTGAGGGAATCGAGGCCGGGGGTGGTGGGAGTCGGAGAAAAGGGAAATATCTCCCGCCCCAATACGCCAACGACAAATTCAGTGTCGGCAGGACGAATCGGAATAATATACTCGCCAGAGTCTGCCGAAGATTTCTCACTAGCTCGCGCGGCAGATACAACTCCGGCATCGACAAAAACCCGCGAGGAACGCAGTTCCAAGCCCCGACTTTCTCCCAACCTCGTGATTCTGAAATCACCACTGAATTGTTCGACCAAGTCGGAAATTGGGTGACTCGTTGTATATGTTGGAATGTAATGTTTTTCGCCAGTGATTGCGCCAAATGTAACTCGACTAATCATGGCATTTCTTTCCAACCGTATCCGTTCCTCTCCTGTGAACATAGAATGGTAGTATGCGTCGCACACCACATTCACCTTCTCCCCCAGCCCCACTTTCCCCTGCAACTCCCCCAGCGGCACAAACACCGTATTCGGCGGCACTTGGCTGGCGGTGAGGGCGAAGCGCCCGAAGTCCGCATCGCCCACGATGCGCTCGACCCGCGCCTTCACGGTGACGAGCGAGTCTTCCTCGCCCGAGAGCGGCGCGTCTTTGGAAAATGCGCTGGGCTTTTCGAGGTAGAGCGAAAGCTCGTCGCCCACTTTCGCGGAGAGCTGCGCGGCGAGTCGTTGGTTGAGGGAAACGGGTAGGGTGGGCGTCCCGCCCGCCGGTTCGCGCGTCTCGCGTGAACCATCGGGCGTCGGTTGGCGTGGCGATGCGGATTCGACGCTCGATGCACCAGGCGGGACGCCCGGCGCGGCGGGCGAGACGCCCACCCTACCCGGCGACAACTTCCAAAAATCCTCATCCACCCCAACCACCTGCACCTTATTCGCCCGCGCCTTGCCATCCGCGCGAGCTGCCGAGCCCTGCATGAGTAAAACGCCCGCGCTCTCCGTGCCGGGGAAAAACATCCTCGCCACGACAGCCGGCCTTTTCTCCCGATCCGCAGGCCACGGAACGAACCGTTCGCCACACAACAGCGCCTCGCCGATTTTCCCCACCCGCGCCTCCGCCTGCGCCCGCAGCGTCCCCTTCACTGAGTCGCCCACCATGAGCGCCCCGGTGAGCACGAGCGCGGCGAGTGCGACGCCGAGGATGACGCCGAGATGCGTGCGCCAGTTGTGGCGGATGCTTTGCATGAGTAGGCGGCGAGCGGTCATCGCGAGAAACCTCCCCGACTGCCGCTAGGCTTTGGAGTGCGGGGGCTTGACCCCGCTTTAGCTTTCGGCGCGATTCGCGTCGAACGGAGGACAAATGTGAAGCGCACATCGGACGGTGCAGAAAGCGGGCGACGGCCTTGTAGTGCGGTGGCAAAGCGAGGAACGAGCACGACACCGCCTTGTAAGCGCGGCTCCGTGCTACGGGCGCGTGTGGTCTTGGCAATGGGCGTCGTTCTTGAAACGGAGAATCGCCCCAGCGTGCGAAGGCGGCGTGGCGCTCGTTCCCGCGTAAAATGGGCCTTACAGCCCATCACTCGGCTACGCTCGCTTCCCGCCGCACTGCAAGGTCGCGCCCCCGCTTTCCCCCCGCACTCCAAAGCCTCGCGGCACTCATGAGCGGATTTCGTAATCACAAATTCGTCCCTTCGTAGAGTGCGTCGAGCGAGATGGAGAAATTCAATTCTGGAATCGAAAGCGTGGACTGCCCCACGAGAACGCAGCGTGTCCATTTCCCTGCTGAACGATGATGCACCACAACCTCGCGCTCTTCCTCAGTGGCGAGGACGTGATGGGTATGAAGAGCGACCATGAGATTCTGACGAATGAGCGAATGCCCAACAGACGACTTGGCACGCCGTCGCAGTTTACCTGCTGCAAACTCGTGCCAGTAGTCACGCGCCCGCTCCGCAACGAGGTAGTCATCCGGCAAAATCAATTCATCGGTCTGAGTCATAAAATTCAAACCAGCTTCCCACCGCGCAGCTCCACGACGCGCCCCATCTTCCCCGCCAGTTCCGGCGCGTGCGTCACCATCACCACAGCGACTTTTTGCTCCGCAAGCAGTTCGATGAAACGTGCGGCGTTGTCCCGGTCGAGCGCGCCAGTGGGCTCGTCGGCGAGCAGGAGTTTTGGCGACGTGATGAGCGCGCGGGCGACTGCGGCACGCTGGCGTTCGCCGCCGGAGAGCTGGCCAGGGCGGTGGTCGAGCCGATGCGAAAGGCCGACTGCCTCCAGCAAATGCTCAGCGCTTTCGCGAAATGCTGCGCGCTCCGTTTTGCTTGCGCGACGGGCAAGCGTGGGGACGAGCACGTTCTCCAGCACGCTGCAATGCGGCAGCAAATGATGGAGCTGGAAAATGAACCCGACTTCCGTGTTGCGAAACTCCGCGAGTTCATCCGGCTGCAGCGACGCGAGGTTCTTCCCCGCCACGATGACTTCGCCGCTCTCCGGCTGGTCGAGCCCGCCGAGCAGATTTAGCAGCGTGCTTTTCCCCGAGCCGCTGGGCCCCACGATGGCGACCGTCTCGCCCGCCGCGACCGCAAACTCGCATCCGGCGAGCACGGGCACTGCGGTATCGCCGCTGGCGTAGGATTTCGTGACGTTACGGAGTTCGGCTAGCATGGACGGGATAACGAATGACGAATGATGAAGAGGATGGCGAGCGGCTTTTCGTCATTCCAACCTGAGAACGATTCGCGCCCCGCCGACCTTCGCTCTACTTCGCATCCACGATGCCGAACATCATTTCGGCCTCGCTCACGACGTCCCCATTCACGAGGCAGCGGCCCTTCGCCTTCGCAATTCCGCGGCGCTTGGAAATGAGGTCCACTTCGATGAAAAGCGTATCGCCGGGGACCACGGGCTTACGGAACTTGATCGCGTCCGCACTCATAAAGTAACCGATTTTACCCGCATTTCCGGGGGTGCGTAGCAGGAGAATGCTCCCAACTTGTGCCATGGCCTCCACTTGAAGTACGCCGGGCATCACCGGATGGCCGGGGAAATGCCCCTGGAAGTATGGCTCGTTGATCGTGACCGATTTTACGCCGGTGCAATGCTCGTCATTCACGCTCACCACCCGGTCCACCATGAGGAACGGGTAACGGTGAGGGAGCAGCTTCATCACATCATTCACATCAAGGACTTCGCCGCCTTTCGGCGTCGTGCTCGGAGGCACGAGCGCCATCTGCTTCGCGTGCTGTTTCGCAATGGCTTTCGCAAGATCCGTGTTGGGACCGTGGCCGGGCTTCACGGCGATGACGTGCCCTTTAATCGCCCTGCCAAACAGCGCGAGATCGCCCACAATATCGAGGATCTTGTGCCGGGCGAACTCCTCTTTAAAGCGCAGCGGCTCTTTGCTGAGCACCTGCTCTCCGCGGATGACGACCGCATTTTCCAGCGATCCGCCCTTGATGAGCCCTTTATCCATCAGCGGCTTCACATCCTCGTAATAAACGAAGGTCCGCGCCGGAGCGATTTCCTTTTCATAAATCGCGGGCGTAATCTCGGCGGAATAAAACTGCGTGAACCGACCGTCGGGGCCCACATTTGTGCAGGAAATCCGATAACCCGCATCCGGGACAATCGTCATCAACGAGCCGCCCTTCGTCTCCAAATGAATCGGCTCCGTGACCTCATAAACCGACCGCGGCACGGCTTGATCCACAATGCCCGCATTCTTGATCATCTCCACATAAGGCTGGGCGGAGCCATCACCGATCGGCGGCTCATTCGCCGTCATCTCCACAAGGCAATTATCCACACCCATCCCCGTCAGGGCGCTCAGGACATGCTCAACCGTCTGAAGTTTCACCGCGCCCTCGGCGATCGTAGTGGCGCGTTCCACCGTCTTCACAAATTCAATCCGCGCCTCAATGATCGGCTGATCGGGCAGGTCGCTGCGCTTGAATTTTCGACCGTGTCCGACCGGGGCGGGATGGAGTGTTAATGTCACCTTCTCGCCCGTGTGCAGGGAAAAACCTTCTACGGACACACTTTTGGCGAGAGTTTGTTGGTTTTGGCTCATGAATGGTTGGCTAAAAAGCCGCGCTTTATGCGCGTGCGACGCAGAAGCGGCAAACAAAATGACAACTCTCTCCCTTACGAAAACGGAAACTTCCTCCGAGTGCCCCGGTCGGCGAAGGAAGAACCGAATCGATCCACACCAGAGTCGCGTCGGGTCATCCCCCGCAAAAACGCCCTTCTGCAAATATTTTTAAACTATTTTCACTCCCGATGACAACTTTTGCCGAGTTTTGACGCATGTATAGGTATGAAACGTTCCAATTCATCCACTACGCCAATCGACCGCTCCGCATATCGTCCGAAGTCCAGCTTCATCAAGTTGAACGGTCAGACCTCATCGCTCGCTACCGCCGTCGAGTCATTACTAGTCGGTTTGGAAGCCCTGGCAGCCAAGCTTGAGTCGCTGGAAGCGAAACTCAACACGCTGAGCGACACGCCGGAGTTGCTCGGGGTGAAACCTGAATCGTATCGAGTCCCTGCCGAATTCCGTGCGGCAGAGGTCGAATCGTTTGAGTCATTCATGATGAAAGGTTTGTGAAATAGCGAACCCATGCGCACCGACCGCTACCGCATCGTCCGCCGTGGCACCGCCTAAGCCCCCGTTCAAATCGATTTATTCGACTACCAGACCGACCCCGCCGGAACCCAAAGCGTTAGAGCCAGCCAGCCGGAGGTCGTCACCGATTTGCAGAGCTTGTTGCCGCAACCGAGCACGGCGAAATCGTGACCTAAAGACCCGAGACGTGCTCAATACAAGACGACGTATTCGCGAATGATCGCCGAAGGTTTTGGACTGCGGTGAGAATCACCGCTCTTGCCCCGTGATAGACGAAAGAAGACCAAAAAAGCTGCGATTCTCGCAGCACCAAAGCCTTCGGCGGCAATTGCTCGTGGCTCACCAAGCATATTCCGTGAACCTTCTTTCGAGTGGGGGAACTCTCGAGTCGCCCGCCCTCAGTGAAGCTCAACCGCTGCGGCTATTCAGGTGCTGAACCACGTCATAGTGGTTCTATTTCTTACGGGGATATAGAATGTGAGGCGGCCAAACGGCTTGCAAACCGGAGTTGACCGGAACCAGCAGCGTGGTCTTTCCCGAGTGTCCGATTCGATATTTCCCCGCAAGGATCTTCCCCGGGGACGAAGAATCCGACCGTCGCAACTCGATGTGCCCTTCCCACGGTGTCCATTCGCCCATTTCCCTTCCCCACGGGTTGTCAGTGCAGCCCCATCCTTCCGCGCGGTAGCTTCCGTTTGACATAAGGTTCACATTTACTCCGGCTCCTTTTGTGAATGTCGTATAGCGCCCTGAATAGGCGCGATAATCGCGCTCCAGCGCGCTGCGTTCTCTCGCGATGTCTGCCCGCGTCCGCGTTTCCGTCGCGCATCCCGCCATCAATAATGCGGTCAAAAGCGAGAGGTAAATCGGGTTCATTGGAAGGCGGTCCATAGGCCTGTCATCCTCATCTGCCAGAACAGCGATGTCGATCCGGAAGGTCTATCGGACCGCTCCGCCTTACGCTCGGGACTCGGTTCTTCCGCCGGGGCCGCCTCGGCGGGCGATGGCTGTGGGGAGGGCCTTTTTCATCGACACGAGGACGTTCGGTTTTCCGGTCTCCGCGATAATTGCCGCGCGGCGCGGTGCGAGATTTACCGCCGCTCCGGGAGGCCTGCCGCCGAAACCATCGCCGCCGTCGGCAGGCCGAGACCGATACTCGTCGGGTGTCAACTGCCCGTCTTTGTTTTTGTCGAGGGCTTTGAGGGATTCGACGGCTTTGGTGATCTCGTCGGCGTCGAGCGCTCCGTCTTTATTGAGGTCCAGCGCATTCACGACGGGCATCGTCATTGGGCCGCCGCGCGTTGGCGCGGGGCCGTTGGGTGAAGGGCCGGGGCCTCCTTCGAGGATTCCGCGCGGTGGGCCGCCGAGTGGGGCGGGACGTTGAGCACCGCCGGGGCCGCCGCCCGGTGGACGGTCGCCTTTTGAAAAACTCTGGTCGGGAGTCCCGCGCCACATCCGAGCGACAAATGGAAACTCGGCGCTGATGCAGTAGTAGTATGTGCCGTCGGGGAACTCCGGAGTCACGCCGGAGCGACCGTTGGCTTCGTCGAGATCGCCGGCACCAGCGGCGAACTCGAAGTCTTGCTGAAACCGTCCGTCGTAGTTCCCGCCCGGTCCGCCTTGCTGCGCGGGTCGTGGACCTTTTTTGAGCTGGTAGCTGGATTTCATTTTGCGCAGGTCGCTCTTCGCGTCCTTTGCTTCGGCGTGGGCATAGCTCGTGTAAACGGGGAATCCATCGGCGGCCCAGCCGACTTGAAGCATCTTCTTGCCGTCGCCTCCGAGCCGCTCGACGAGGCCGACCGGCAGCGCGT
>JAYSTZ010000557.1:0-7520 GCA_043719365.1 Verrucomicrobiaceae bacterium
CAGTCGTTTTTGTGGCGGGCTCGCCGCGGCCGAACAGCGACATCCAGCGGTCGGGACACGTCGTCACGCAGAGGTGCGTTTTGCCTTTTGCTGGTGCCGGATAGTAGCGCTCCCAAGCCCACACGTTCAGGGCGTTATTCGCTCGCCGACGAGGCCCATCTGCTTCCAGCTCGATCCGCTGTCGGTGCTTTTGAAAAAGCCGCGCGACTCGGTGCCGGCGTAGATGATTTGCGGATCGCGGAGATCGAAAGCGATGATTTCGCCGCATATTGCAGACCGGCCCGTGGCGTCGAAGTCACCGTCGAACGCGAGCTTCGTCCACGCCCTGCCGCCGTCGGTCGTTTTCCAAAGCCCGCTCGCTCCAGCGCGGACCATGGTCTGCGAATCGCTGGGATGAATCGCGACACTGCGCACGGCGAGGTCGGTGAGCGTGCCGTTTGCGGCCGATCAGGTTTTTCCCGCGTCGATGCTCCGGAGCAGTCCGGTGCTCGAGCGCACGACGACAATATTCGCATCGGACCGTGCCATGACGACGCCCGTGAAGCGGTCGCCACCGGTATTCTGCGCGACCGGCGGGGTGGGCATGACGCAATCGGCAGCGACGCCGCTCGCGATGGAAAACTCCGATACTGTGGCGTGGTAATGCGCCGCGCTGAAGAAGAGGCCGACATCCATCGAGGACTGCGTCTTTTTGAACTGATACGCGCCGAGTTCCCACGCCTTGCCATCGCAGGTCCATCATGATGATGTCGGCTCCGTTCTCGATATTCTCGGAGTACCAAGTTGCGGATGCTGTTGAGCCCCTGAGCGCTAGAATGAGTGAGATGAACGGAAGGAAGAACCTTCGCATGGACGTGATGAGTCTTTGCTCGGGAGAGGGTTTGATGCATTCGGCTTTCTAGCTAATCAGCAGCAAGCGCGGCGGTTCCCCGCGGATGTTTTCCGGAGCTCGATGGATGCATGGCGGGACAGGGGAGCCAGGATATTCCACGGCGATGCGCCAGAGGTTGCCAAAACCGAATGAAACCGGCTGCGCATCGGGGGCGGGGGAGTAGTGCAGGTCGTAGCAGTTTTCGTTGAGGTATTCGAGAAACGCTTCGTCGTCTGGGCCGCCGTAACGCTTCAGCAGTTCGGCGCGGGTCTCGGTCATGTCCACGCGGCGGATGGCCTCGTCGTTGCGAAGGAGTTCGCTCGAAGGGCCGAAGTAGGTGCAAAGCCACGTGTCAGCTTCGGTCGGGGCGCTATCGACGTGGAAATCGTAAACGTCGATCGGGACCGGCCCCGGCTCGTCTTCCCGCGGGTAACCGTGAATACAATCAAGAATTGGAGCAAAACCGCGATCCGTGAGCAGTCGTTGGTCTTCGATGAGGATTTCTACGGCAGCGCGTCCGTCGGTGCTGAGTGGCAGGCTGCGGAGCCGCTCTTCGTCGAGCGTCGTGATGCCATCGCTGACGACCAATTGCTCCACGACTTCGCGGAAGTTGCCGCCCAGCTTTCGCTGCCAGCACATCGCATTGATGCCGTCGGCAAACGGTGTAGAGACCAGCTCATCGAAGCTGTGCACGATTTTGATGCGCTTGTAGTCGGACGGCACGATGAATGGAGTCATACTCGTTGCAAAGTGACTACACCGTGTTGAGGATCCCGGCTGTTCCGGTTTGGCCGGTCGCAAGTACGGTAATCCGGTTCTCGTCGGATGACGTGCCGCGTACCGCCAGCACTTTTCTGTCAATAGAACAATGCCCGCTGATGCTTACGTTTCCTTGATTCGCCGCGTCTTCAGCGTGGACGGAGTTGGTAAGAAACACGGCGAGAAACACCGTGGCAATCTGGAGTAAACGAAGTCTAAGGATTGTCGTCATAAGTTCAGGGATTGTTGGCACATGCAAAGATCACCGAAGAGTAGGCCAAATGCCAGCCGGAAAACCGGACTCGCCGGGGGTGATTTGATCACGGTGTTTTCGGGCCTTCGTTCCGCGACACTTGCGCGGCCGCGCCCCAACCGCTAAAGCCCGGCGATGCTAACAAAGCGCGTTATTCCATGCCTTGATGTCCACGACGGGAAAGTCACCCGCGGCGTGCAGTTTGGCCGTGCAGAATCCGGAGGATTGCGCAACGTGGGAGACCCGGTGGAACTCGCCCAGCGCTACAACGACCAGGGCGCGGACGAAATGGTCTTTTTTGACATCACCGCGAGCGCCCACGGGCGCTCGACCATGGTGGATGTGATCGAGCGCACCGCAGCGTGCTGCTTTATGCCGCTGACCGTCGGGGGCGGAATCCGGGTGGTGGAGGATATGAGCGCGATGCTCAAGGCGGGCGCGGATAAAGTGAGCATCAACTCCAGCGCCATTGCCACACCGGAGCTGATCACCGCTGGAGCAGAGAAATTTGGCAGCCAGTGCATCGTCGTTTCCATCGACTGCAAACGTACCGCACCCGACGTGTGGAAGGTCTTTGTAAAAGGTGGACGCCAGGAAACCGAATGGCACGCCGTGGAGTGGGCTGAGGAGGCCGTTCGCCGCGGCGCGGGCGAAATCGTGCTCAACTCCATCGACGCCGACGGCACAAAAGCGGGCTACGATTTAGTCATCACGCGCCGGGTCAGCGAGGCCGTGGGCGTTCCCGTCGTCGCGAGCGGCGGCGCAGGAAATCTGCAACACATGGCCGACGTCCTCAGTGAGGGCCGCGCGGACGCCGTGCTCGCGGCGAGCATCTTCCACTTCGGCGAATACACCGTGGGCGACGTGAAGCGGTTCCTTGGCGAAAAGGGCGTCGCGGTTCGGCTCGTGTGACGGAGCCGTAGCTCGACATTCCAATGTCGAGTATCGACGTGCTTATCGTTAAAAGCTTCCACTTCGACGGAGCGCCGAAACTCGACATCGGAATGTCGCGCCACGTCAATGGATCAGCAGCAAACGCGGCAGCCCGCCGGGAATGTTCTCCGGCGCACGATGAATGCAGGGCGGGACCGGGCTTTCAGGATAATGCACGGCGACGCGCCAGAGGTTGCCCACGCCGAATGAAACAGGCTGCGCGTGCAGGGCGGCGCCGTAGTGGAGGTCGTAGCAGTTTTCGTTGAGATACTCGAGGAACGCATCGTCGTCCCGGCCGCCGTAGAGCTTTAGGAGTTCGGCGCGGGTAGCCGTGGATGCAGTCGAGGATGGGCTCGAAACCGTATTCCGTGAGCCGTCGCTGCTCTTCGATGAGGAGCTCCACCGCTTCGCTGCCCGCTTTGCTGAGCGGCAGAGGGCGGAGCAGTGCATCGTCGAGCGTGGTGATTCCCTTGTTCACGACAAGCTGCTCCACGACCTCCCGGAAGTCGTCTGTCAGCTCCCGCTCCCAGCACATCGCATTGATGCCGCCGGCAAACGGCGTAGAGACCAGCTCTCGGAAGCTGTTGCCGATCTTGATGCGGGGTTAATCGGCCGGCAGGTGGAGCACACTCATGTCATGATTTCCGGCCATCGCCTCGGGCCGTGAGTAGTCGCTGAATGGCCGCGATAAGCTGCGGTATTTTCATGGGCTTCACAAGGTGCTCCGAAAACCCCGCCTCGTGGCTCTTGCGAACATCCGCTTCCATGCCGTACCCGCTCATTGCGATTCCGGGGAGCGGCTGGACGTCCTGCATTCTCCTCATCAGTTCATGTCCTGAGGCATCGGGCAGACCGAGGTCGCTCACGAGAACGTCGAAAGTTCCCACCTTCGCGAGGGCCAGTGCGCTGGCTACCGTGTCGGCGGTGGTAACGACGAAACCTTCGAGTGAGAGGAGCGTTTTTAGAGCCCGTGCGGTATCACGGTGGTCTTCGACGACGAGGAGGCGCACCGCAGGACGCGGACCACCTTCCTCTGCAAGGAGGTCGCGGGATGGCTCTCTTACCGGGGCCTCCGTCCGCGTGCCAGGCAGCTCGATGACAAAGGTGGAGCCTTGCCCTTCGCCCCGGCTCTCGGCGCGAATGGTGCCCCCGTGGAGTTCGATCAGCGCTTTTGAAATGGCGAGTCCCAGACCAAGTCCGCCGAACTGCCGGGTGATGTGGGGGTCGCCCTGCTCAAACGCGTCGAAGATTCGCGGCAGGACTTGGGCGGGGATACCCGCACCGCTGTCGGTCACCCGGACTTCGACGCGTTCATCCGAGAGCCGTTTGCTTGCGACGTGGATCTTGCCGTTCCTCGGCGTAAATTTCACGGCGTTCTTGAGCACGTTCCAAATCACTTGCTCCAAGCGGGCGGCGTCCGCTTGGATCAATCCCGCGTCTTCGGAAAGGTCGAGGGTGAGCTCGACACCCTGCTCATACACTTGCGGGCGGCACATGGAGCACACATGGAGCACCGCCGCGTTCAGTTCGAGGCGCTCGGTGCGTAGTTCCAGCTTGCCACTGGCAATCCGGCTCACGTCGAGAAGATCGTCGATGAGCTTCGTCTCCAGTTCGATGTTCTGGCGAATCATGGCCATGTCCTCTTTTAGATCCCGCCGCAAATCCGGGTCATGTTCCAGCGCGGCGACCGTCATCAGCACAGGCGTCAGAGGAGTTCGCAGCTCGTGACTGAGGACGGCGAGGAACCGATCCTTCGCCGCGTTGGCGGCCACGGCTTTTTCAGAGGCTTCGCGGATGGCGCGCTCGTAGTTCCTCTGCTCGGTCACGTCGAGATTGGTGCCGAGCACCCACTCCGCTTTGCCTTCCTCATTGGTGCGGACCGTCTCGACCGATTGGATGCAGCGGCATTCCCCATTATCCGCGCGGAGGATGTGGAATTCGCGGGAACTCTTGCCACATCTGCGCACGGTGTCGGCGAGCAGTTCCTCCTGGCGCGCCAAATCCTCCGGCCGCACGGCACGGCTCCACGTCTCGTAGCTCACAAAGCCATCCGCAGTCGGCACCACTCCATAAAGCCGGAACATCTGGGCATCCCAGCGGAGGGTGCCGGAGAGGACGTTCCATTCCCAGATCCCCACCTCCGTCGCCTCCGTGGCCAGCCGCATCCGCTCCTCACTTGCGCGCAGCGCTCCCTCCGCTTGCTTGCGTTCGGTGATGTCGCGGCCGATGCCGAGGATGCCGAGGACGCGGTTGCTCCCGTCGCGCAGCGGTGCCTTCAGCGTGAGGAAAGACCGCGCCTCGCCCGCCACCGGGACCGTATCCTCGAACTGCATTGGCGAGCCAGCGGCGATCACTGCCTCGTCCTGTTGCCGCACCGCAGCCGCCACGCCCGGCGGGAACCAATCCTCGTCCATCTTCCCCACGAGCTGCTCGGGGTTGCAGCGGGCCGCCGCAGCGAAAGCGGCATTCGCCAGCAGTAAGCGGCCATCCATATCCTTCACGAAGATGATGTCGGTCGTTCCCTCCAGCACCCCGTTCAGCAGTTCCGTCCGCTCGCGCAACGCCGCTTCGGCCTGCTTCATTTCAGTGAGATCAATCAGGAACGACATCCCCTCCGATGGCGAGTCCTCGAATCGCGTCCCGGCGATGATGAGCGGCAACCGCGACCCGTCCTTGCGAAAATACTCTTTCTCGTAAGGGGCCGCGTGCCCATTTGTCCGAATGGCGCGGATGCCCTCCTCGTTCCGGGCCGTCCACTCCGGCGGGGTCAAGTCGCGGAAGTTCAACCGCCCGCTCGTGATGTCTTCGCGCACATATCCGGTCATCTCCAAGAACTCCGCATTGGCGTCCAGAATCAAGCTGCGTTCCAGATCCCACCGGATCATGCCGACCACGTTTGACTCGAACACCCGGCGAAGGCGGGCCTCGCTGATCAGCAGTTGCTCATCCGCCTTTTTGCGTTCGGTGATGTCCACGAACACCGCAAGTCCGCCGCGGATCAGACCGTTTTCATCGAAGAGCGGCACTGCATCGCCCACTACGTACGCCTTGCGGCCATCGCGAAAGTGAAAGTTCAGCACCGCATCGCGCACGGGCAGGCCGGTGGCAATGGCACGCTGGAGCGGCAGCTCGTCCACACGGTATTCGGTGCCGTCCTCCTTGAGCTGGCAGAGATAAGGAGCCTCGCCTGTAGTCACCGCCGACTGGGAGATGTTTGCGTTCGTCTCGACGCCGATAAATTCGTTGGCAGTCCGGTTCCCGACGATGACATGGCACTCCGCATCCCGGGCGATCCATACGAAGCCCGGCAGCGTATCGAGGAGGGTCTCCAGCTCTGCGGTGCGGGCGTGCAAGACTTGCTTTGCCAGCTCCCGCTCGGTGATGTCGCGGATGGAGGCGATCAAGCCGGTGCGCGCGCCCGTGTCGGGATCGCGGAGGATGGCGATGCTTGCTTCCACGGGCAACAAGCGTCCGTCGTGGGTACGGTGGACTTTTTCGCCGCACCAGTGCCCGCGCTCGTCCAGCGCCGCGAACGCTGCGGCTTCCACGTCGGGCGATGGCCATTGGGGGGTATAGACGTCGGTGAGTTTTCGCCCGAGCACGTCCGAGGGACGCACCCGGTATCGTCGCTCGGCGGCGGGGTTGAGATAGGTGATACGGTCCTCGGGATCGGTCGCAATCACCGCATCGCTCACCTGCGCGAGCATCTCGCCGCGCAAGCGGTTTTGCTCCGCATCGAGCCCTTGCAGGGTAAAGAGCTGAGGCCCTGCGGTGCTCTCGACGACGAAGGCGTCCAGTTCGCCCGCACGGATTGCACGCAGCATCTCCTCCGCTTCTCCCAGTTGCCGCCGCAAGTCCGCGTTTTCGGCGCGGAGTGCTTCGTCGGGAGTGGAAGTGGTGTGCGAGGCGGGCTCCATTGCTTGTGTGGTTTACGGGGCGGGGGGTTGAGTTTTCGGCGCTCGCTTGATTTCGAGGCCAAGCATGATTCGCTCGGTCCGGGACATGTCCCCGATGAAACGGCGGAGGGGTAAGGGCAATTGTTTGACCAGTGTGGGCGCTGCGACAATCTGCTCGCTCCCGGCCAGCTCCGGGTGTTCGGAGATGTCCACGACATCCAGGTCGTAGCGCCCTTGCAAATGTTCCTCGCAGATTTTCCGGATGTTCACGACCGCCTTCGTTGAATGGGAAGTGTTCCCCACCACATACAACCGCAGCACATATCGCTCGGCGTCATGTGCTGCGGCGGCAGCGTCAGTCTCAGGAATTGCTTCCTGAGTGGGTTCTCGTTTCTTCATAAAACTCAATTCGTCTGCGGGAGGGGAATTGGTTGCACATCGAGGCCAACAAGGACGCGTTCTTCGTTGGAAAGATCACCGATGATTTTCCGAATCGGCACCGGAAGTCGCCGCACGAGAGTCGGGACGGCGAGGATTTGGTCCCCTGCGGCAAGCTGCGGCGTTTTAAGGAGGTCGATGACCTCAATGACATACTCCCCCTTGAGGTGCGTTTCGCAAATTCGCTTCAAGTTGGAGAGTGCGGTGGCGGATTTTGCCGTGCCTCCTGCGACGTAAAGCCGAAGTTCGTAGGCAACTGGACTCTCGTTCTGAGCGGGCTTTGCGGATGTCGGTTTCTCTTTCATGGGCGTCGGTCGCTCTGGCGTTTACCGATATTGTTTCCGTCCCGCAAGATCGCCGTCGCTACGCC
>JAYSTZ010000558.1:0-3161 GCA_043719365.1 Verrucomicrobiaceae bacterium
ACCGAAAAATTCGTAGTCGAGTATGACAATACGCAGGGCAAGGCGAATCACCCGCACAGCGTGTGGCGCGACTGGGAGCGCGACTTCGGTGGCGATCTCCTGAAGCGTCACCTCGACGAGTCGCACAAGACGAAATAAGGCACTAAGCCAGTCCCCGCTTCCGGCGGAGATACCAGTCTGCGGAGAAGAACGCCGCGATGAGCCAGAGAACGAGCGCGTTGTCCCAAATGGGGACGACTGCCGTGGTGGCCTGTGCTTGGGCGGAGTTGTCGTTGAGCCGCGCCAGAAATTCCGGCAATTCCTCGGGCGTCAATAATCGGCCGCCGCTCGCCTCGCTCAATTTCCGGAGGTAGCCTGCGTCAGTGGCGACTTCCGTTTCCTCGGCGTTTTCGTCGAACACGATAAACCGGACGGACTGCTTCACGCCGCCGGGGAACGTCGCGGTGGCTTCGTATTTTCCTTTCGCAGGCGGTTGGAAATCTGCGGTGAGCCGTTCGCCTTTCTCGCCCGCGACGAGGTTGATGCGGGTGACCTCCTCCGTCCCGCGGCGGATGATGAGCGGGACGTCCTTCAGGGCAGCCGCAGGGTCGCGGACGATCGCGCGAAACGTGATGCGATCGCCCATCGGGACATTCGCCGTACTCGCACGAAGGCCGAATTTTTCTGTCGGGAGGAAGTCGCGACTTGCGAGCATCCAGAGAATCATCTGGTCCCAAAACCGATCAAAGATGGAGTTCGGTCCGTCGGTCTTCGCGTTGAAGGCCCAGCGCCAAAGACCATCGACGCCGACGCTGAGAACCTGACCGTTACCAAAGCGGCGATGGACGAAACCGGGCATTCCACCTGCGTCGCCCACGGAATTCGCGAGTGTGGCCGTGAGCGGCTTCTTTTCCACGACGGCGCGTCCGGCGATGAGGTCGGGCTGCGCGTCGCTGCCGCCGGGTGAATTGCTGATCGCTCGGAAAGGCGGGAGCGATGCGCCTTCGCGGGCGATTTGGAGTTTCACGTGCGCTGTGGGTGTCTCAGCCCAGATCACAGGTTCCAGATCGTTCTGAGCGAGCGCGCCTGAAAATGCCGGACCGCGCGCGAAAATGACCGCGCCACCTGCATCGCGAATATGCGCTTCGAGGGTGCGTAGTTGCGCGGGGTCGAGGATTTTTTCGATGTTCCGCCCGAGGATGACTACATCGTAAAACGCCCACTCTGCCGCTGACGTCGGGATTTTCAGTTCGCCGAGTTTTGGGTCTTTGCGAATGGTGCGCGCTTTGTCGGCGGTGAATTTCACCACGCTATCAACGTTCATCTTGTCATTTCTCAGGAGCGAGCGCTGGAGGAATGTTGTGTCCCAGTACGGTGAGCCTTCGAGGAACAGAACCTGGATTTGCTGATCGATGACGTTGAGAAAAGTGAGCGCGGAATTGTTGTCGATTTCCGTCTCGTTTTTCACGGCGAGCGTGTGGACTTCGTATTCGAACTGCCCGACTTTTTCCTCGGTGACTTCAAACTCCACCGGCACCTCCCGCGCGTCCCCGGTGGGGACGTTCTTGCTTTGCACCACGTTCCCATCGCGCAGCAGTTCCACCCGCACTGTTTCCAGCTCGATGCCGACGCAACGGAGCGCGGCATTGATTCGGGATTTCTGCTTCACGTAAGTGTACGGCTGAAAGCCCGTGATGCGCACGGAGACATCGCGCACTTTGCCCTGCTTGCCCGTGGCGACCGCGTAGATGGGCGTTTGGTGTTGCCGCGCGAAAAAGCCCGTCTTTGCAGGGTTCACGAGCTCGAAGTCATGTCCGTCGGAGAAGAGCAGCAATGCACGCGCCGACTCGCCCGGGTGGAGCGAATCGAGCATTGTCTGGACGCTTGTGTGAAAGCGGGTGGTCCACGCATCGGGCTGAAACGAAGAGGCGGGCTGGGCATCCTCGCCAAACGCAAAATAGCGAAGTCCGTCGCTCGTGGAATTGCCTGAGGCATCAAGCAGTTCGGCATCTTTGAGCGCAGCGACGGCGTATTCCGAGCGGGTGCCCGCAGAAGTGTCGGCCTGTCGCATGGACTTCGAGGCATCCACGCCGATGAGCGTGACGCGATTGGTCTGCGGCGGTGGGATCGTCTGAATACGCGAAGGTTGGAGCAGCAGAAGAAGCAGTCCGATAATGCCGATGCAGCGAAGTGCGGCGAGCATCGCATTCTGCCCTCGGGAAATACGCGCGCCGATATGGAAATAGCCGGACACCGTGCCTGCAATCAGCAGCACGCCCAGCCCGACGACGGCGGGAATCGGAATGAGTGGATCGAAGATCATACCGATGCGGCCCTCCGCACCCAGACTTGGAAGAGCAACTCTACGACGAGCATCGAGAGCGCCGCGAGGATGAACCACTGCCAGAGCGGCCTGCCGCGGACGAGGTCGTTCAAGTCATCGCGTCCGGCGACAACGTGCGCAGTTTTGTCGCCCGTTTGTTTCGCAAGTTGCGTCGCGTCGAGCGATCGCAGGTCGGATTCTTCAGACGGCACATTCACGGAAAAAGCCTGAAGCAATTGGGCGCTGCGCCGGGTATAAAATCCCGGTTGTTCCGCAGTGAATGAAAAACCTACACGCTCGCCGAGAACCTCCGTCTTTATCGTGAGTGGTGCGCCATCAGGCTGCCGCAGCGGAGCCGCAGTGAAGTCCGCCGCCCAGCCTTCACCGGTGATGGTCTGGCCCACTGTAACGGATGTCTCGGGCGGATCTTCGGGCGAAAGGTGCTTCACCATCTCGTGCAGCCATGCCGGAAACGCGCGCTGCCGAGCGAGATTGCTCGATAGTTCGCTGGCAGAAAAATTGAGCATCAACATCGTGCCGAGTCCGTGGCTGAACTCCGCCATCGCCGGCGTGTCGTCCGCATAGTGGAGGAGCACCTTTCCTGCATCCGTCGCGGCGCAGTCGCGGATGTCGTAAAACTCCAGAAGGCTCAAATCCTGCCGCTGCGCTCCGCGAAACATCCGCAGGAACTTCGACTGAAAATCACCGCGTGCAATTTGCTGGGAATCCGTCCCGACCCGCTTCGCTACGCGCGGCGCGCCGACGGTGAGCGGCAGCGGGCCGCCGATCGCTTTGGTGAGATTCGTATGGCTGGTGAGATCACCCGCACTGTCGAGGAACCACAGCACGCCGCCGCCGT
>JAYSTZ010000559.1:0-19888 GCA_043719365.1 Verrucomicrobiaceae bacterium
GCAGGAGACGACTGTCGTGGAATCACCCCAGCCGTTGCCCGAGGCTCCCGTGACGACAGACCAGGCACCCTCGCAGACTCGCGCTGCACTTTCCGAGCAGGACACCTCGCAGCTTGAGGCGTGGTGGAAAAAATACAACCTCGACCCCAACGACCCGGGGCAACTTGTCGCGGATCAGGATGGCGACGGATGGTCCAATCGCGAGGAATTCCTCGCGGACACGAACCCACGCGACCCGAATTCGCTGCCCGGCGTCATGGAAGGCGTCGCGATGAAATCAATGGTCGAGATTCCCGTGCCGATCATTCTTCGCGAAGTCTCGAAGGACAGCACCACTGCGCGCATTGAACACACCGGCGGAGCCAAGGAAACTGTGACCACGGGCGTGACGCCAAAGGGCTCGCCGTTCCGTGTGAAGGCCGTGAAATACCAGATGAAAATGGACAAGCACGGCGTGCTCACCGACATGTCCCAAGTCACGCTGGAGAATCCTGAAAGCAAGGAGACCGTCTTCCTCGTCCGGGACCTCCCCGCGCGCAGCAGCCAGACCCACGCCGTCATCGTGGGCGCGGACGGCAAAGAGCAGCAGATTCATTTCGACGAAACTTTCACTCTCGCAGACCATCCGGGCAAGCAGTTCGTGGTCGTGGAATTGCGGGCCGAGCAGGTAGTAGTCCAGCAGGTCGGCAGTAAATCAACGCTAGTAATCCCGAAACGCTGATGGGCATTACTTTTCATCCCGTTGCGCCTGGAGATGTCCAGCGGTTCCTATTCGACGTAGCGGATCATCTCCCGCTGGCCGCAACACGGTCCATGGATTTACTGCCTTCCGAGCACGAGAAAAAGAAGGTCGCAAACCTCTACAAAGAGTTCCTCGTGTGGCGTGCGGAAGTGCCGCGCCGCGAAGGTCTGGGCGAGATCACTTTCGCCACGACGTATGCGCGGACGATGGCGATTATCGCTGGCTTTAGGCACCCTTATTGGTACGCAGGCGATGCGGGCCTCACCGATCTCGCCAAGGCAGACGAAGCCATCGCGCGCCTGTTTAAGCCACTCGGAAAATGCGGCACCGGTCGCCTCAACACCGTGCCGGATCGCTCGAAAGGGCTGTGCATTGATCGGGAAGCTGGCAGCGGCGTGATCACCGATTTGGGAGCGCTCAAGCAAGAGCTCGCGCGGCTCAAGAAACCCCGGACACGTTCCAAATTTCTAGGCCTCAAAAAAGAAACGCGGCCCGGATTGGCGGATGACGTTCTTTCGCCGGAGGCATTCGACTCGTTGAACCGCGCAATCTCCTACGCGGAATCTCGCGGCCTCGCCATCATGGAGGCCTCCGGCATCGCTGCTCCGGGCTTCAGCGGCGCGTCCCGGTACTCGAATTTCCGCGCACATACGCTTGGCGCGATCGACGACGCGACGCTTCCACCGCCGATTCCCGGCGAGGAGCCGCTGTCGCCGCCGATCCCGTTTGTCGCGCCATCATCTTCGAAGATCACACACCTTCCTGTGGCCAATGCGGCCAGTCTCTTCGACGTGCGCGAAGACGTGACGGATGACGGCGCGTTCTCAGGCAAGCAACAGCTCACCGCACGACTCGGCTTTGCCCAAGGCGAATCTCCGGACGAAAAAGTGCGCCGGTTTCTTGCGCGGCTGTCGATTTGGAAGACGAAATACAGCAAGCGATGCAGCGCGGTTTCCATCACGTGCTTTGCTCCGACAACCTCCGAGGAGGCTATTTTCAAACACTTCCTCCATGAGCTGACAAACGACTACGGATTGCTGCAATTCATGAATACGCTCAACTTCGTTACGCTCACTTTTTCCCGGGCAGACGGCGAATCCCGGCGTCTCGTGTGGGGCGCGGACGAATCCGGCTGCCGAACATTCCTCGACGAAGCCGCTGCATAAATGGGCATCGCACGAACCATCCTCGTGCGTCTTGTGGCGCTGCTGATCATTGCAGCGGGCTGGCTGGGAATGAAGGCCTCCAACTTTGAGCGCCGGTTTTTCCAGCAGATAACCCTCACGATTCCGTCCGCAACTCCGCAGGATTTGGATGCGCTTTACGGAGAGGCGCTGAAATCTGGCTACCCAATCGACCGCATGGAGCGCGAAAGCAAAGGCGCCCTCGTTGTTGCACTCGAAAGCACGGACTACTCAAGTATGGATAATGCCGAACTTCGGTTTAGGAAGGTGTTGGCACCCGCGTTGGCTGCGCGGAAACTATCGATCGGCGGAACCTCCCGCGATGGAATGACGGAGATGCCCGATCGCGTAAACGCAATCCATACCCGGTTTGTCTTTTTCACTGCCTTTACGCTCTTGGGCATCGCGATGTTTATCCTATCCCTGCGTATTTTTGGCGGAGGGCGTCCTCCGGGTTCGCCGCTCGAAGACGGACACACTGCGCGTTGATTCGCCGCTACTTTTTTCCGCGATACGATTGGGCAAGGAGCGTCATCGGGTGTGCGATTTCCACATTGTTGCCGTGCTTGCGCGTTCCGAACTCGAGCTGGACCGAGCAGCCAGGATTTCCGTTGACGACGACCGCGGCTTGCGTCTTCGCGATGTTGAGCATTTTGCGTTCGAGCAGCTTCATACTCATCTCGGGCTGGGTGATATTGTAAACGCCTGCGCTCCCGCAGCACCACGAGCTTTCCGGCAGCTCGACCAACTTCACACCGGGGATGAGTTTGAGGAGGTCACGCGGCTGTTTGGTGATCTTCTGGCCATGGCACAGATGGCAGCTTTCGTGGTAGGTGATTTCCAGCGGCTTGCCGTCCGGTTCGGCGAGCGAATGCAGCGGTTTCACCACCCCGAGCGAAATCAGAAACTCGTGAATGTCCTTCACTTTTTCCGACCACTGAACGGCGCGGGCGGCGTACTGTGGATCGTCGTGAAGAAGGTGATCGTAGTGCTTCAAGTGCGAGCCGCAGCCGCCGGCATTGGTCACGATGGCTTCGAGCTCATCAAGAGAACCCGCGCTGCGCTCCATCGCGTCGATGTTGCGACGCGCCATTTCCCTGGCGATCTCGATTTCTCCGTTGTGGCCGTGCAGCGAGCCGCAGCAATCCTGCATCCGCGGGGTGATGACCTCACATCCGTTCGCGAGGAGCACGTCCACGGTGTCGCGGTTCACATGCGAGTAAGTGAGGTCCTGCACGCAGCCGGTGAGCATCCCCACTCGGGCGCGAGCTTTGGCGTCAGGAGTTTCGATTTCACCGATCAGGTCGTCGGAAAAATCTGGACGGATACGCGGTGCGAGCGGCTCCAGCTCGCGAAGATTTTTTGGCGCGAGCCTTCTAAGACCGAGCTTGCGCACGAGCCACTCTGCACCACTCGTCTGATAAATCCGCATCCCTCGCCCAATGAGACGCAGCAACCAAGGCCGCGTAAAAACACCGCGCAGCAGCGTGCCACGAATCCACGAACGGCTCTCGGTATTGAGCGCTCCCGTGCGCTCGATGTCGCCGCGCGCCTCCTCAAACATTCGCGTGTAATCCACACCGGCCGGACACGCCGTTTCACACGCGAGGCAGCCGAGACAGAAATACATTTCCTCCGCGAAGGTTTTCGTCACATCGAGCCGCCCTTCCGCGACATTCTTCATGAGCTGGATACGTCCACGCGGGCTATGGCGTTCGAGTTTCGTATCGTCGTAAGTCGGACAAGTTGGAAGGCACAGCCCGCAATGGATGCACTGAGCGAGCACCCCAAAATCGAGGTCCTTGAGGTAAATCGGCTTGGCTCCCGAAGAAGGCGGTAGCGGAGACTCAATAGTGGGCGAATGCATCGTCCGCTATTCGTGCGGAAAAACGCCGCACCGCAGCAAGAGGAATCGCCGTCGAAGACTCTGGCTAAGGATGCCGCTATGCTCCGGTATCTTCCGAAGTGAAAAGACTATCGCTTCTCCTTTTAACACTCATCGGTCTCGCGCCGCTCCGTGCGCAGACGCCGCTCGCGCCGGGGGCGACGAACCCCGAAGAATTGTTCGCAAAGGACAATCTACACGCGTGGTGCGCGGTGCCTTTTGATGCAAAACAGCGCGGACCCGAGGAACGCGCGGCGATGTTGCAACGGCTGGGCTTCAAACGCTTCGTGTATGACTGGCGGGCAAAGGATATTCCGGCTTTCGACGCGGAGTTTGAGGCCATGAAAAAGTACGGCGTAGAAGTGACCGGCTGGTGGTCGCCCACGGACCCGCGCGACCCGGTGCTGCTGAAGACCCTCGAAGTTTTCAAACGCCAAAACGTGCATCCGCAACTGTGGGTGATGGGCTCGGGTTCGCTGACCAAAACGCCCGCCGAACAACAGCAGCGCGTGGAGCAGGAAGCCGACCGCATCCGCGCAATCGCGGACCTCGCGAGGCCTTACGGATGCAAAGTCCAGCTCTACAACCACAACGGCTGGTTCGGCATTCCTGACAATGAAATCGCAATCATCGAACGGCTGAAACAACTCGGCACAACCGACATCGGGATGGTCTATAATTTCAGCCATGGACACAACGACATCGCGGACTTCCCGGCGATCTGGAAACGCATGAAGCCATACGTCGTGGCCGTGAACGTGACGGGCATGGTCCCGGACGGTGAATCGAAAATCATGCCGCCCTCGCAGGGGGATTTCGAGCAGTCGATGTTGCGCGTCATTTTGGAAAGCGGATGGCGCGGCCCCATCGGGCTCATCGCCGAGCAGGGCGGCGATGCGGAGATCACGCTCGGCAATTACATGCGCGGTCTCGATTGGCTGAAAAAGGAGTTCGTCAAACCGAGCTCGGGAGGGCCAAAGCCGGATTTCACCGCCGCGGCACTGCCGAAGACGGCGGCCGCAGTTTTGCCAGAGCGCGCGCCGCTCATCGCTGCGGCGCATCCTTTGCAAGGGCATCCCGTGAATCGCGATCGCATCTACGATTTCTACGCGAAGCAAGCGCGAGACTGGCACGCAAATCCACGCCCGTTGCTGCCCGAGTATCCGGGCCTCGATTCCGGTCGCTTCGGGCATTGGGGGAACCAGAATGAAGCGGCATGGAGCGACGGACGGTGGAGCCAAATGGACATAGGATGGAGGCTCGCCGGCGTCTTTCATGGCGCGGGGACCACCGTACCAAAAGCCGTGTGCGTGCGGCTCGGCGCAAACGGCGAACGATCAGCGTGCTACGATCCGGTCGCCGATGAATGGCGCGCGGTGTGGGAGGGCGGGTTCATCAAGTTCAGCGCCACGCGGCACGGGCTCATGGATGGTCTGCCGATGGATGGCAAACTGACCGCCGACTTCCTGGAAAAGTTACCCGGTGCGCCTCGGAAGTATCGCGGCTTTTATCAGCATGGAGAGCGGACGGTTTTCGCGTTCGATGTAAACGGAACGGAGGAGCTGATGTCGGCGAAATTCGAGGATGGAAAAGTGCAGGTCGAAACCGGCGAGTCGCTTCGGAAACTGACCAATGGCGGGCCTTCACTGTGGCCGCAGATTTTGGAAACCCAGGGCTCCATCGGCAAGCCGGTGCTGGGCTGGCCTTACGTCGTGGACACGCTCACGCTGCCGTTCGAGAATCCGTGGCGGGCGCTTTTCTTCATCGGCGGACATGACTTTTTCGCGAACGGCGACATCGCGCTTTGCACGATGACGGGCGACGTATGGCGCGTGAGCGGAGTGGACGCCACGCTTTCCAAGCTGCGCTGGAAACGCATGGCCACGGGACTGCACCAGCCGCTGGGGCTCGTCGTCGCGGAGGACAAAGTGTGCGTGTTCGGGCGCGATCAAATTACGCGACTCCACGACCTCAACGGCGACGGCGAGGCGGACTTTTACGAATGCCTCAGCAACGACTTCACCACGCCGACGGGCGGGCACGACTTCATGTGCGGGCTGGAGCGGGATGCGCTCGGGAACTTCTACACGGCGTCCGGCAAAGAGGGATTGCTGCGAATCTTGCCGGGCAAAAAAGCGGAGGTGATGGCGAGTGGATTTCGCAATCCCGACGGCCTCGGACTTGCGCCGGACGGCACGTTGACCGTTCCGTATTCGGAAGGCGAATGGACGCCGACGAGCGCCATCGCGCAAATCGCTCCCGGCGGTTACTACGGCTATCCCGGCCCGCGCGCAGGCTCCCCGACATTGCCGCCCCTAGTCTGGCTTCCGCGCGGCGAGGACAATTCCGCCGGCGGCCAAACGTGGGTGCCGGACGACCGCTGGGGTTCGATGCGCGGCCAGATGCTCCATTTCAGCTACGGCACGGGAACACACTTTCTCGTCCTTCGCCAGAAAGTGAACGATGTGTGGCAGGGCGCTGCGATTCCCCTGCCGGGTGACTTCAACGCGGGGGCGCATCGCGCGCGGTTCAGCCCGCAGGATGGTCAACTCTACGTGAGCGGCATGACTGGTTGGGGCACTTACACGCCCGACGACGGATGCCTCCAGCGGGTGCGCTACACCGGCGGCCCGGCGCAGATTCCCACAGCCATCGAAGCGCGCGACAACGGCGTATTGCTGACGTTTTCCGAGAAGCCGCCCGCAACCGGCAGCTACTTTGCGCAGACGTGGAACTACCGCACCAGCCAGTCCTACGGCTCGAAGGAATACTCGCTCAGTCAGCCCGACAAAGCAGGCCACGATGTGCTCGAAATCAAGTCCACGCACATGCTCGGCGATGGCCGCCAGATATTCCTCGAAATCCCGCAACTCCAGCCGACCCACATGCTGCATCTCCGGTGCGACCTCGCCGGATTAGTCCCGCGCGACATCTTCTTCACCGTGCATCAGCTCAGCGCGCCGTTCACTGGATTTCCCGGCTACACCGCAATCGCCAAGACGGCACACGTCGCCCATGCAGCCGTGGCAAATGTCGCCGCACAACCGGTGAAATGGGAGCAAGGTGCGCCCGGACGGGAACTGCGCATCCAGACCGCCGCCGCCTTGCAGTTTGTGCAAAAGGAGCTGCACGCGAAAGCAGGCGAACGTATCTCGCTCGTCCTCGAAAACCCCGACGTGATGCAGCACAACTGGGTGCTGCTAAAACCCGACTCCACCGAGCGCGTCGGCGAACTTGCGAACAAAATGATTTCCGCACCCGACGCCCTCTCTCGGAACTACGTGCCCGAGTCGTCGGATGTCATCCTCCACACCCGCGTCGTCGATCCGCAAAAGACAACCACCATCTATTTTAACGCGCCCGCGCCGGCCGGACGATATCCTTACATCTGCACATTCCCCGGCCACTGGGCGGTGATGCGCGGCGTGCTCATCGTCGAGTAGTCTGCGCGAGCGGGTCGTAGCATTGGCGACCCGCCGGCGGCCGGGTGGCAGTGCCGCCCCGGCACTGGGGTGGGCGGCAAAACCGCGCGCCCTTATACGAGTTCTACAGAGTGCGGCCAAGAAGCAGGAAAGATGGGTGCGGGGGAGCGCGGGCATCTTGCCGGATACTGCAACGTGGCTCTCCCAGAGCACAACTATCGGTCTGTCGGTCTATCGGTCTGTCACTTTGTACGCTGTCACTTTGTACGCTTGCGAAGTGGCGGAAGAGAACGATGTTTTCCTTTGCATTTCGTCGAAAATACCTTGTCGATGGTGTACGCTTATCACAACTGTAGGTCTGTCACTTTGTACGCTTGGTCACTTTGTACGCTTATGACTAAAACGGAACTTCAAACGATTATCGAGCGAGCGTTTCTTAACGTTCCGTTCCCCGAGTCCGAATCGCTGAGACAAGGACGAATGCTCGACGATTGGAATGAGGACCGACAAGCATACATCGCCGCTCGGGAGAAAGACCTTCACGGTGATTGGTCCTTTATCCCGGACAGCGACATCCGAGAATACGGTGATGCCTTCTTCTTTTTAGACGCTCACGGAAAGCGCTACTATCTGCCGGCGGTGATGTCTTACTGCCTCAGGCTCGGACACTATCATGACCATAACATCGGCGTGCTTCTTTCTGCCTTCTCGGCAAATGATGCCACCGCCGCTGACGGTCCGTTTCATCTCTTGAACGATGCGCAACGCAGTGCCGTCGTAGCATTTTTGGAGCGGTGTGTGGACTATTCCGCGGACAAGTTCATCGAAAACGATGCGAAGGTGTGTTTACGCCAGTGGGTGCAGTTCAAAGACTGGACATTCTAACTCGCACCGCAATGCGACCGATACAGACCAATCGCCCTCACCGCACAGCCTGCCGGATTTGCTCCTTGGCCGGCAACGGGTTCTTTATGCTCAACTTGTTGGTCGTTGAAGTGGAATGGAGCGCGGCGGAATGGAGGGCCGAAGGTCCGCAAATGTAATAGCCCAGGCAAAGCGAGGAACGAGCGCAGGCCTGGGTTTGCGGCCCCACGAAAACCATGAGCCCTGTAGGGGCGACATCGTTCGCGTGGCTCGCTGTTTGATCCCGCCCCTACAGGGCTCATTGCATTTCTTTGATGTGACCCAGGGCTGCGCTCGTGCCTCGCTGACCCTGGGCTATTACATTGCCAGGCCTTCGGCCCTTCACCGTCGCACTTTTGATCAAACACGGAATGGAAGGCAGCGCCGCTCTTGATTCCCCCCGCTCCTGCCGCGATGCTGGAGGGACGATGCCTTTTCATCTCGATAGTAAAATGCAGCCGCGCGGCGACCAGGCGCAGGCGATTGCGAAGCTGACCAAGTCGCTGGAGGCGGGGAATCGCCACCAGACGCTGCTGGGCGTGACGGGCTCGGGGAAGACGTTCACGGCGGCGAATGTGATCCGGAATCTGGACCGGCCCGTCCTGCTCATTTCGCACAATAAGACGCTGGCGGCGCAGCTTTATAGCGAGTTCCGGAGCTTTTTCCCGGACAATGCGGTGGAGTATTTTGTGAGCTATTTCGACTATTACCAGCCGGAGGCTTACATCCCGCGGACGGATACGTTCATCGAGAAGGATTCGTCGATCAATGATGAGATCGAGCGGCTGAGGCTGAGCACGACGGGGTCGCTGCTGTCGCGGCGCGATGTGATCGTGATTGCGAGCGTGTCGTGCATCTACGGCTTGGCGTCGCCGGAGGACTTCCTCCAGATGCTGCTGACGCTGAAAGTGGGGCAGACGATTTCGCGCGAGGCGGTGCTCTCGAAGCTGGTGGAGATGCTGTATGAGCGAAACGATATTGCGTTTGAGCGGGGGCGCTTCCGGGCGCGGGGCGATGTGGTGGAGGTGCATCCGGCGAGTGCGGACGAGGAGGCGCTGCGCATCGAGTTTTTCGGCGACGAGATCGAACGCATCTCGCGTTTTGACCCGCTGACAGGGCACACGCACGAGCAGCTCACGCATTTGACGCTTTTCCCGGCGAAGCAGTTCGTGACGCCGCACGACCGGCTGCGGGTGGCGATGAATACCATCCGCGAGGAGATGCAGGAGCGGGTGGTGTGGTTCGAGAAAAACAACAAGCTGCTGGAGGCCCAGCGCATCAAGATGCGGACGGAATACGATCTGGAGATGATGCAGGAAATGGGGTTTTGCAGCGGCATCGAGAATTACTCGCGGCACCTGAGCGGGCGGGAGCCGGGGTCGCGGCCCTATACGCTGCTGGATTTTTTCCCGAAGGACTTCGTGCTGGTGATCGATGAATCGCACGCGACGGTGCCGCAAATCGGCGGGATGTACGAGGGCGACCGTTCGCGGAAGCAGACGCTGGTGGATTATGGCTTCCGGCTGCCGAGCGCGATGGACAACAGGCCGCTGCGATTCCCCGAGTTCATGGAAATGGCGGGGCAGACGATCTATGTGAGCGCGACGCCGAGCGAGTTTGAGATTCGGAACAGCGTGGTGGGCAACACGGGGTATCTGCCGTTTTCAAAAACGCAGGGAGCCGATGAATCGCTGGAGCGTGTGTTCACAACGGTCATCGCCAGCGGCGGCGCGGATACGGTGGATAATTTCGACGTCCACACGCCGGGCGGTCCGCTCATCGTGGAGCAGATCATCCGGCCCACGGGGCTGCTCGACCCGAAGATTACCATCCGCCCGCTGAAGACGCAGATCGATGATACGATCGAGCTTTGCCGGCAGCGCACCGAGCGCGGAGAGCGCGTGCTCATTACCACGCTGACGAAACGCACGGCGGAGGATTTGAGCGATTACCTCAAAGACGTGGGGCTGAAAGTGCGCTACTTGCACAGCGACATCGACACGATCGAGCGCGTGGAGATTTTGCGCGCGTTGCGAAATGCGGAGTTCGACATCCTGGTGGGCATCAACCTTCTGCGCGAAGGGCTGGACCTGCCGGAAGTGTCGCTCGTCATCATCCTCGACGCGGACAAGGAAGGCTACCTGCGCTCGCAGACTTCGCTCATCCAGACCGCCGGACGCGCCGCGCGACATGTGAATGGCGAGGTGTATTTGTTCGCCGACATGGTCACGCGATCGATGCAGGCGCTGCTCGACATCACCGAATACCGCCGGGCCCGGCAGCTCGAATACAACGCACTGCACGGAATCACGCCGACGAGCGTGAAGCGTTCCGTGCAGGAAAGTCTGCATGTGATTCTGAAGTCCGGTCAGGCCGGACAAAGCTCGGTGCGTGAAGGCGGCGGGGATTTTTCGCTGAGCGAGACCATCAGCGAGCTGGAGGCCGACATGATGCAGGCCGCCGGAAACCTCGACTACGAGAAGGCCGCGCTGCTTCGTGACCAAATCGCCGAGCTGAAATCCGGCACGGGCGTTTCGAAGCTGGAGCCGAAGAAAAAGCCCGTGAGCTACGGAAAAGGTGCGCGGAAGCGGAAAACGTAAAGGAGCGGCAAATTCATTCGCCGAACTTTACTGCGCGAAGCGCCTGATCCTTTCCGCGTGCCACAGTGGGTTGGTTTGCGCTTCGCGGTTGTAGGTCGGCGAATAAATTCGCCGCTCCTTTACGCGTCTTCGCCAAAAACAATCCTCCTTTTTGTGAGACAAATGTGAACGCTTTACCCGAAAGAGGGTCTATCTCGGGCGGCTTGGAATGACGGTTTTCTGGCAAAACTATCATTTCCATCTGCAAAACCGTCGCTACAGTTGCGGCTCGAACCAATATCGCTATGAACTCAGCTCAACTCCCTGACTCACTCATTGTTCAACTTCGGTCTTACGAACGCAGACTGAAGCGAATGGAAACCATCGCCGCGATCGCGGGGGGAGTCGCGGGATTGTTCATCACCTACGTGCTGCTCTTTGTCGTGGACCGTTTCGTGAATACGCCCATCGCCGCGCGCATCACGCTCACGGTTACTGGCGCGATTTTGGCGGGGATGTTCGCGCAGAGTTGGGCGCGCTATTGGTTGTGGACGCGGCGCGGCCCGGCGCAGCTTGCGAAGCTTTTGCAGGGACATTTCCGCGGGCTCGGGGATCGGCTTCAAGGCGTGATCGAGCTGACGGAATCGGAGCAACTCCCAGAGAACATTTCGCCTGCACTATTGCGCGCTGCGGTGCGGCAGGTCGCGGATGAATCGGGACGGTGCAACTTTGAAGACGCCGTGCCAACACGCCCTGCGAAACGCTGGGCACTCGCGGCGACAGTGGTGACGGCTCTGGCCGCGACTCCTTTCATGCTGGCTCCACGCGCGGCGACGAATGCCGCGCAACGCTGGGCGATGCCGTGGGCGGAAATCGAGCGGTTCACATTCACCACGGTGGAGCAATTGCCAAACGACCTCTACGTCGCACACGGCGAGAAATTCCAACTAGCAGTCGGGCTCCGCGCGGATGCGCAGTGGAAGCCGGGAAGCGCGACGGCAAGCATCGGCGAGCAGGAAAAACTCACCGCCACTGTTGCGGAGAACCGGGCACTTTTTGAATTCCCCGGCCAGACGAAGGACGGCGTGATTGCGCTGCGATTCGGCGATTACTTGAAGGACATCACGGTGCATCCGCTGCATCGCCCGGAGCTCAAGGAACTCGCGGCCCGCGTGACGCTGCCGGATTATCTCGGATATCCCGAGCAGCGCTTCGATTTACGCGGCAGCTCCGGTGAGTTTTTGGAGGGAAGCAAAGTGGCGTTTGAAGGCACCATCGCACGGGCGATGGGCCGCGGAGAAATCGCGAGCACCGACTTCACATGGCTCGCAGGCGCGGAGGGCAATCTTTTCAGGACGCAGTCAATTTCGCTGACAGACCTCGGCAGCGAGGTGCGCTTCTCCTGGGCGGACTCCCACGGGCTTGTGCCGGTGCAGCCTTACGCGCTGCGTATCGGCACGGGCAAGGACGCAGAGCCGCGCATCGAGTGTCAGAACCTGGAGACGGAGATCGCGATTTTGCCGTATGAAGCGGTGCAGTTCGTCTTAGCGGCGAGCGATGATTTCGGACTGAAGGAATCGTGGCTCTCGTGGGAGATTCGGAAAGTCGGCGAGAAGCCGGAGGCGGAGAAAAAAAAGGAGGCGTCGAAAGACAAGACGGCGTGGGTCGGATCGCTGTGGGAGGACTGGAAAAAGGAAAACCAATCCGCGACCACGCCATCCGCAAAGCCCGGCCTGGAAACACCGCGTATCGCTGGCGGACAGAAGATCAAAGAGATGGTGCGTCCAATGCGTTGGGCTCCGGCGGACTGGAATGTGCCCGAGGACTCCGTCGTGGAACTCGTGGCAAACGCGGTCGATTTCTACCCCGACCGCAAGCCGTCGAAATCGACGAAAGTCACGGTATTCGTCCTGAGCGCCGAGAAGCACGCGGAGCGCATCCGCGAACGGATGGACAACGTGCTGAAGCAGCTCGACGAACGCATTCGTGACGAGGAACGGCAGCTTGAGGAATCGAAGGAAATCGCGCAGCGGAAAGATCCGGAATCGGAGAAGACAGCCGACGACATCAAGCGCGCCGAGGCCGGAGAAAAGCAGAACGCCGAGGAAATGAAGAAACTCGTCGCGCAAATGCAGGACATCATGAAAGACGCGCTGCGCAACAAGGAGATCCAGAGCGACACGATCAAAGAATACAGCGACATCGCAAAGAAGCTGGATGAAGAAGCGCACCCCGCGCAGGCCAAGGCTTCAGAATCGCTTGCGAAGGCCAGCCAGTCACCCCAGCAGCGGAAGGAAGATCTAAAGGAAGCGCAAGACCAGCAGCAGAAAGCGCTGGACGCGATGCGCGAGGCTGCGAACAAAATGCAGACGGCGAACCAGAATCTGTTCGCCCGCAATTTCTACAACCGGCTCCGCCATGCTGCTTCACAAGAGCACAAAATCTCGGACGGACTCAAGAAACTCGCGAAAGCCACGGTGGGCTTGAAGCCAGATGAAATCGGCGAAGGCGAGAAGAAGGAATTTAACGGAGTCGCGGGAAATCAGGATGGCGCGGTGAAGGATGTGGACAGCATTCAGAACGATATGACCGCGTTCCTTCGCCGCATCCCGAACGAAAAGTATGACGTCGTGGTGAAGGAGATGGAGGAGACGAAAGTGGTAAGCGAACTGAGCGAGCTCGCCGGTTTTGTCCGCGCAAATCTCGGCCTGAAAAGCGTGGGCCGCGCGAAGAGTTGGGGCGACCAGCTCAACAAATGGGCGGAATCGATCCAGAGCGAGTGCAACTGCAAAGGCGGCGATGCGGAGCAGGATCCTGACGAAATGGAACTCATGATTGCGATGGTCCGCGCAGCCGTCGCGCAGGACACGATCCGCGACCAGACCGGCGAACTGGAGAAGACGAAAGCCGCCGACAATTACGGCACGGAAGCCACGAAGGTGAGCGCCGTGCAAAGTGGGCTCGCAGGCGGGGTGAAGAAACTCACCGAAGAGCCGAAGTTTGCGAAGTTCATGCAGAAATTTGGTCCTCTTCTGGACAAGGTCGGAGAGCTCATGACGGAATCCGCCGGAGAATTGAAGACGCCGAAGACCGACGAGACCGTAGCGCAAATCCACGGAACGATTATCGAACTACTCGTCCCGCCGGACAAAAAGGGTGGCAAGCCGAACCCGCAGTCGGCTCAAATGCAGAAGATGATGCAGCAAATGATGCAGCAGATGGCGAAAGGCAAAAAGCCCGGCAAGAATGCCTCGCAAAACCCAAGCTCGCTCGCTGGCACGCCGGCGGACGGTTCATCGGGCCGAACAAAGGCGAACGCACGCGTGGTGGATAAGAGCGGCGGCGCATCGAGCGCGGGCGAATGGCCTGAGGAATTCCGCGATGCATTGCAGAGCTTCATTCAATCCGTAGAGGAAAAGTGATCGGCACTCCTCCATCGTGGTCGCGCGCTGCCGCGCTGCTCCTCGCGGTTGCGACCGCCGCCCCGGCGCAGACCCCGCTGGGGGCGGATGTGGAGATTTTCGGCGACGACCCGGCACCGGTTCAGGCCCCGGCCACGGACGTGATTCGTCCCGCGGCGAATCTCCTCATGGGCATTTTCGGCGCCCGCCGTCGGACCGTTACCAATGGGGAACCAAAAAGCCCGACCGTGCCCGGAATGGAACAACTGATCGTTTTCCAGGATGGACGGCAGATGCGCGGAAAACTTGTGGAAATTGCTGGGAACGAAGTCGTGTGGAGCCGCCCAGATATCAGCCAGCCGCTGCGCTTTGGCCGCAAGGATGTGCTGCGGATTTCGCTGCGCGGACTTGTTCAAGTGGATGACAGTTCGATCCAAATCTTCGCAACCGCTTCAAAAAGCGACTCGGAGCCCGAGCCGACTTCGGACGGCACGGTGCAATTTGGCGGCACGGACTGGCTGCACGGTGAGATTTCGAGCACAGACGGCCAGTCTTTTGGCATTCAGCTTCCCAAGTCCGCGAAATTCTCGGTGCCGAGGGACAAGATTGCGTGGATTAATTTCGGCAAGACCCCGGTGGTTGGATTTGGGCTGGATATGTCGAACGTCGAGTCGTGGTCGATTTCCGGCGAGGGAGTCGAGGACGCGAAAGACGGGCGACTGCTGTTTAAGAAAAACTACTACGTGGGAAAGACCATGAACCCGCCAAAACGGTTCGAAGTGTCCTTTGAATTGCCGGTCGGAAAAGCGGACGAGATCGTCGCGTATCTTTGGTTCCAGCCCTACCAGCCGAGGCCCAACAGCTACAGTAACGGGACGCAGGCATTCGGATTCGGGCAGAAGGAAATCCGCCGGAAATTCATTGAGAACGGAAACGGGATCAAGGAGGAGAAATCGGAGATTCCAGCGGATGCTCCCGCAGCCGTCGGGGGATGGAACCGCTTCGGAATCTTCTTCGACGGCGTGGACCGCAAAATCGCACTGGTGCGCAATGGAAAGAAAATTGGCGAATGGAAATTGGGCGAAGATAAACTGGAGCGTCCCGTGCGGGGGCTGTGTTTCAATGGAGAGAATCGGGCGGATATGCTGCTTGGAAATGTGCTTTTTCGTCCGTGGGATGGCGACCTTTCCGCACTGGATAAAGTCATCGAAGGCGACCGGCTCTCGATCCCGGGAAGCCCGACGGAGGCCGGAAAAGTGACTGCAATCACCGGGAAAACGATCCGCTTTTCCGGCGCGGACAAGGAGCTGAAAACCGGGGCTTTTTTGACACTCACCAATCAAGAACGCGGAATGGCCGAGAGCGATGCAACGCTGTCATTCGGGCGAAACGGCGAGCTGTCCGTGGCGGATTTGGAGTTCCATGAAGAGAAGGCGAAATTCCGCACGAACTTCGCCGCTTCACTGGAAGTCGAAACAAAGCTACTGGGCACAATCGTTTTCCAGAAAAAAACCCCGCAGCATGCAGGCGACATTCTCGTCTTTAAGAACGGCGACGAACTCCCCGGCAAACTCGTCGCAACCAGCAACGGCGCGGCCGTGAAATGGAAAACGCCGTCCGGTTTCGAAGTGGACATCCAGCCCGAGCGGGTGGCTGGTGTGAGGTTTTCCGTAAAGCCTCCTCTGCCGCCAAAGCCTATAGAACCGAAGGCCCTCACATCGAAGCCGACGGTCGAGCCAAAGGAGGCTCCCATACCGCCAATCGCGGAGCTTGCTACGCTGGAGCTAAAAAACGGCGACCGATTGCCGGGTGAATTGGTGGCGCTTGAGAAGGACGCGCTGCGCTTCAAGCATAAGACAATTGGCGAACGCGAACTTTCACGTTCGCTCCTGTGGTCCTTTTTTCCGAGCGTGGTTACGGATGGTGCGGCGATGTGGCTCGATTCTGATCCGGAATCCACAGTCCGCCGCACGACCGCCGACCGCTGGATTACTATGGACGGCGCGTATTTCGCCCGAACGAATTCGCCGTCAACGAACGAATACGCCTACCTCTCGCGCTCGGGGACGAAACTCCCGCCGCGCTATGAAATTCGCTGCACGGCGGTCTCGATGAATGGCGAGCCGTATTTCACGCTCTCGCTGGCTTCGGCGAAATCCGCGAGCAACCTGAGCATGTCGTTTTCATACGGAGAGATGAACATCAACGGATACTCGCAGAGGCGGGACGGACGTTCGTTTTCCGTGGAGGTGCCGCTGCGGGACAAGTTCAAGCAAAGCTCGAATCTCCGGACGATGCGCGTCTTTGTGGACTCGGAAAAAGGCACCACCGCAATCATGCTCAACGGAATGCTGGTGAAAAAGCTCGGCGCGAAAAAAGAAGAGGTTTTGACCGGACTCGGTGACTCGATTTCTTTCTCCAGCTACAGCAGCTACAGCCCGACGAAGCTCTCGAATCTCTGGATCGGCCCGTGGAACGGCGAGCTGCCAGACGCGACAAAATCAGCGTCCGGCTCCGTGGCACTCAAGAATGGCGATGTGGCACCCGGCAACGTGGTTTCGCTGCGCGACGGCAAGGTCGTCGTGGATACTGATGTGGGCGAATTTGAAATGCCACTGGAGCGCATCGCGGGGATCGAATTTGGCGGCACACCGGCCCCCATTAAGACGGCGGGCCGTATCCGGCTTCGCGACGGCGCTGTGCTGAACGTCGATGAGTTCCGTTTTGAAGCCGATGGCATCGCGGGAAAAAGCGCGGTGCTCGGCGAGTTGAAGTTCGCAACTGCGGACATCGCGGAATTGGTCCTCGCACCGCAGCCGGCTCGTTTTCCAAGCAACCCCGAACCAAAGAAAGTTGATGAAACCCCGGTCGTCACGGATGGTGCCGCACCGAAATTCGAAATTGTCCCGGCTCCACAATGAACATCCGCATTCTATCGCTCACGTTTTTTTCCGCGCTGCCGCTGGCCGCGCAGACTCCTGCGCCGAGTGCGGAGGCGGTGAAAGACTACCAAGTTTATCGCGGAACCCAGGTTCCGCCCGAAGTGGAAAAGATTTACGAAAAGGGGCTGCGCTATTTGCAGCGGGCGCAGAATGACGACGGCTCCTTCCCCGGCCAGTACGGCACGGAGCCCGGCGTCGTGGGATTTGCGCTGATGTCGCTGCTCTCGCACGGCGAAGATCCGAACTACGGTCCGTATTCAAAAGCGGTGAAAAAGTGTGTGGACTATATTCTCAAAAATCAGGGCGAGACGGGATACATCGGCAGTTCGATGTATAATCACGGCTTCGCCACATTGGCCCTCGCCGAGGCCTACGGCGCGATGCAGGACGAGAAGATCGGACCGGCCCTGAAAAAGGCGGTGGAGCTCATCCTCAGCTCGCAGGACAAAAACAAATTTCACGCATGGCGCTATTCGCCGGACGCGCCAGATGCCGACTCGACGGTGAGCGGCGCCTGCTTTGTCGCGCTCATCGCCGCGCGGAATGCGGGAGTGAAAGTGCCGGAGAAAAACATTGATGACGCGCTGAAGTTCTTCACCGATTGCCAAAGCCCGACGGATGGCAGCATCGGCTACATCCCCCGCTCCGGCTCGCACGGCGGAGCAACGACAGCGATCGGTGCCGCGGCGTTTGCGTATGCGAGAAAGAAGGACAATCCGACTTTCACCAAGGCGCTCAAGAAGATGAAGGACGACGACTCCGAGAATTCGAGCAGCTACCCGTTTTATCTCGAATACTACGCGGCGCAGGGGTTCTTCCAGGGCGACTTCAAGAAATGGGAGGAATGGAACGAGAAGCGTGTGAAGACGCTCACGGAATCACAGAATGAAGACGGAAGCTGGGACGCGGGTCTCGGCCCCGGCACTTGCACGGCGCTCGGACTTCTGTCGATCGCGCTGAACTATCGCTACCTGCCCATCTACGAACGCTGAATCGAATGGTGCTTCGTTATTACTTTTTTCTGCTGGTCGCGGCCAGTGCTTGCGGTGCTGAAATCGAACTAAACATTCAGCCGGGCGTACCGGTGCTCAACGGACGCATCGAAGGGAACGGCGTCATCATTGTGAACGGACAGCTTATCGCCGGAGGGACCGCCGCCGATACCGCCCAAGCCAAACCCACAGCCGCGCCGGTGCCGGACGCTGCGGGGGAGCACATGCTGGAGCTCGCGGATGGCTCGCAACTTCACGGCAAGCTCGTGTCGCTCGGGAAAAGTGAGCTCGTCTGGCAGCGCAGCGATGCAGCACAGCCGCTCATATTTTCGCCATCCGATGTGCGCCGTCTGGTCCTCGGGAAAGCTGTGCCCGCGAAGGATACCGTGGCGAACGCCACAATGAAGTTTCCCGGCGGCGACTGGATCACGGGAAAGGTGAACGCATTTGCCGATGGGAAATTTAACGTGCAGCTCGGTGCCGGACCGGCTGTCGATGTGGCGAAGGCATCCGTGAACTGGATGATGCTGTCGCCCTCAAAACCGCCGGACGCATTCGACGGACCACGCGGACCTGCGGGAATGGCGGGCTGGGAACCGACGATTCCGGGGAGCTGGGATTATGTCGAGGACACGCTCATCGCACGGCAATCCGGCGCGATCACGCGGAGGTTCGGCGTGCTGCCGGAGCGCCTCGATATTCAGTTCACTGCGAGCGATGGCGGAAACGAAAATCGCGGGCTCACCCTTTGGATTCAGCCGGAAGGACAGTCCATCGGATATGGACCCGGCTCGATCTACCTGCGGTTTCAGGCGGGCACGGCGTCTTTGAATTGCTACGACGGCAATACGATGAAGACGCAGACCGCGAACTTCGAGCAGGACAAAAACAAGCGCGACAAGATTTCCCGCTACCGTCTCTTGTATGATCGGAAAGCGGGCAAACTTCAGGTGCGGGTGAACGGAGCCGTCGCGGAAAATTGGGATGTGCCCTCGGTGAAGGATGCGAACTCGGGAGGCTCGCTTTCTTTTCAGCCCAGCTACTGGAGCGAGAACATGGTTTGGACGCTCAGCGGTGTGAAAGTGCAGCCGTGGGATGGCGACGCGCTGCCCGATGGCGACCCTGAGCAAATCGGCAAGGACATCATCAAGCCCGTAGCGACCTCGCGAAAGTCGGGGAATCTGGACGGCCTCACGGCGGAGTCGGTGAAATTCAACGGCTCGGACGTCTCGCGGAAAGAGCCGGTTTTTTTGCGGTTCGGACGCCGCGATGCAGAGCCGACCGCAGGAGCGATTGCGCGAGTGTGGCTGGCGCACCGTGGTGAATTCGATGTCACGGCTCTCGGCTTTAACGAAGGCATGTTGCGCGTGCGCACCGCGTTTGCCGGAGACATCGCGCTGCCGGTTGCATCGTTGCAGGCTGTGGAGTTTCCGGGCAAGCCGGGCGCACTGACCGACGAAACCGGCGACACACTTGTTTTCACCAACGGAGATCGGCTCAAAGGCTCGCTCATCACTGCGGCGAACGATCAGCAGCTAAAGTGGAAACCTGCAAAAAGCGGAGGCGATGTGCAATTTGGCTCGAAGCTCCTCGCCGGTGTCCTTCTCGGGAAACGCGAAGGCGAGCCCGCGCGGCAAAAAACCGACAGCGTCGTGGCTCGCTGGAAAAACGGCGACTGGCTTTCAGGCACCCTCATTTCCCTCGATGCGGACAAGCTCACGCTAAAGACTGCACTCTCCGAAAAAACGGAACTTTCACGGACCGGGCTGAGCGCTCTTTACCTCGGGCCGAGCGGGGAGCCACCGGTGTGGGACGGTGCCAGCGACCGAGAGACGTGG
>JAYSTZ010000560.1:0-3155 GCA_043719365.1 Verrucomicrobiaceae bacterium
CGAGCCCGGCGACATGGTCGTAGCCGTCGCCAAATTCGCCGGAGCCGGAAAAACCCGCCTCAACCTCCAAGGCGTGACCAAAGCCTACCTCGACGGAGCGCCGCTCGCCATCGCCAGCAACCCATCACCCGAAGTCGAACTTGCCGCAGGAAATCATACGCTCGTCGTAAAACTCGACACAAAACAGCTACCGGAAAACCTCCGCGCCGAATGCCCCGAAGGCCGCTTCGTGACCGAGTGAATGTAGGCGAGATGTTCAATCTCCCGCACCAATCGTGACAGCCGCCAACAGCGAGCGTGATTAAAAATCTCGCGTACTTTGCGCGGCGCTTCGAACGCCCTCGATCGTGGTAGATGAAACCAGCTCCGGGAATGAATCGGAGAGGAGCGCGAGTGCGGATTGGAGCGACGCCCTTTATGGAGGCGGTATGATCCTGTTTCCACGGTGAAGCGCGGCGAGCTGGAAAGCCCCGCGCCTTCGCATTCGCCGCGTTTCATTGTGAAATTCGTCTGAGTCACCGAATCACCGCGCACGACACCGTCAGCTTCCGCGGACCGTGCTCCGTATTCACGAAGAACGCCTCCGATTTTCCCGGCTGCAGAGCTGCGTAAAACGGCGTCTCACGGGTCGTGAACATCGGACTTTGGACGCGATTGGGGCTCACGACCGTCCCATCCTTTGTGGTGATGACGTGAAACGGTGCGCCGGGATGTTGTGAGAATCCCTCAAAGACAGTCTCCATCACCTTTCCTTGTAGAACCACAAACGGCCCGCGCACGGTTGGGGTGAAGGCAATCGTCATCCCGGTGTTTCGCACCTCAAACTCCGTCGGAGTCGTTGGCGTAACGCTTCCGGTCGTTGCATTCGCTTTCGGAAATTCGAAAGAAGTCGGAAACCGAAATTCGCGGATGAGTTCGACCACCGCGTTTTTTCCCACTTTCACATCCAGCGGCATTGCCTGAACCCCGCCTTTCGGGGGAATGTTCTCAAAAATCACCCGGATTTTGCTCGCACGGAGCGGCTTTGCATCGGTCAACGCGGCAAGCGCTTCGACCGTGATTGGCGTAGAATCGCCGATCCACGTCTTGTTCACGCGCGCTTGGAGCTCAGTGGAAGCGCAGCCTGCGCAGGCGAGCACGCCGAGTACCGGAAGGAAGAATGTTATTTTCATCACTTCCTTTCCTATCGCCGAGAATGTTTCCCGCAATCTCCGTGAGACATGCTCACGGATTATTCACGACCTTACTTACCGCAGCAGTCCTTGAATTTCCGTCCGCTGCCGCAAGGGCACGGTTCGTTGCGTCCGACTTTCGGCTCGGCACGCACGGGCTCCGGTCCCGGCTCCGGCAGCGCCGCCGGTTCGGCTTCGGGAGTGAGTCCGGTGCCGATTGCGCTTTCGTCTGGCGCGCTGAGGAACGTTGGCAGATTCGCGAGGAACTGCTCGAATGCCATTACGTTCGACGTGCTGCGGAAGAGGTTGTGCAGGACTTCGTCCTTGATGCTGCCCATGAGCACTTCGAACATTTTGAAGGCCTCCTGCTTGTATTCGATGAGCGGGTCCTTCTGCCCGTAGGCGCGGAGATAAACGCCTTCGCGGAGTCCGTCCATGCCGTAGAGATGTTCCTGCCAGAGCTTGTCGATCGCCGAGAGCGTGATGTAGCGCTCGAGGTTCGTGATGGCCTCGGGCACTTCGTGCTGGCTCTTGAGCTCGTAGGATTTTTTCACGCGCTCGGAGATGAGCTTCGCGATTTCTTCCTCGGAAAGCTTTGCGAGCGTGGCGGCATCGATGCCGATTGGGAACGTCGTATTCGCCCACGCGGCCATGGCTTCGGTGGCTGGCTCTTCTCCCTCCGGGAAAAACTCTGCGACTTTCTCGGGGATACGGTCGTCGATCACATCATAAAGAAGCGCACGCGGCGTGTCGCTGTTGATGGCTTCATTGCGCAGTCCATAGACGACTTCGCGCTGGCGATTCATCACGTCGTCGAAATCGAGTGTCCGTTTGCGGATGAGGTAGTTCCTCTGCTCGACGCGCTTTTGCGCGGTTTCGACGCTCTTATTGAGCCACGAATGTTCGAGCGCTTCGCCTTCCTGCATTCCGAAACGCTCCATGAGCTTCGTCATGCGCTCGGCGGCACCGAAGTTGCGCATGAGGTCATCTTCAAACGAGACGTAAAAGCGCGAGAAACCAGGGTCGCCCTGACGCGAACAACGCCCGCGAAGCTGGCGGTCGATACGGCGGGATTCGTGGCGCTCCGTGGCGAGGACGTAAAGCCCGCCGACTGCGGTGACGCCTTCGCCGAGCTTAATGTCGGTGCCGCGTCCAGCCATGTTGGTGGAGATGGTGACGGCGCCTTTTTGTCCGGCGCGCGAGATGACTTCGGCCTCCTGCTGATTGTGCCTCGCATTGAGGACGGTGTGCGGAATCTTCGCGCGCTGGAGCATCCGAGAAACCAGCTCCGATGCTTCGACGCTGGCCGTTCCGACGAGCACCGGCTGGCCTTTCGCGTGGGCCTCGGTGATTTCTTTTACCACGGCTGCGTATTTCTCGCGGCGTGTCTTGAAGATGAGATCGTTGCCGTCGATGCGGATGCAAGGACGGTTCGCGGGCACCACAGCGACATCCAGCTTGTAAATGTCGTGGAACTCGTTGGCTTCGGTTTCCGCCGTTCCCGTCATACCGCTGAGGCGTCGGTAGAGTCGGAAGTAATTCTGCACCGTGATGGTTGCGAGTGTTTGCGTTTCCTTGTCGATGACGACGCCTTCCTTGGCCTCGACCGCCTGATGGAGTCCATCGCTCCAGCGGCGGCCCGGCATGGTGCGCCCGGTGTTTTCATCGACGATGACGACTTTGCCCTCGGCCACGATGTAGTGAACGTCTTTCTCGTAGAGACAGTATGCGCGGAGAAGCTGCGAGATATTATGGATGCGCTCGCTCTGGAGGTTCGAGTGCTCTTGCGCCTTCGCTTTCTCGGCGACTTTCTCCGCCTCGGTGAGCTTCGTATTTTGGTCCAGCTCCGCGAACTGCGTGATCAAATCCGGCAGCACAAACGCCTCCGGGTCGCCCGGCGACATGAACTGACGCCCTTGCTCCGTGAGATCCGCCTCGTGCGCTGGTTGGTCGATGGTGAAAAAGAGCTCCTCTTTCAGCCGC
>JAYSTZ010000057.1:0-4746 GCA_043719365.1 Verrucomicrobiaceae bacterium
TCGTCGGCCATGAGGGTGAATGCGCTGATTTCGTGGTTCACGAGATTGAGCAAGTCGGCGTTGTTTGTAGTGGCGGCGAAGGCGGTGACGATGCCGTCCACGTCGGCGATGACGCTCTTGAATTGGGCGCGGGCGAGGCGCTTTGAGGCTCCTCCTCCGGCGGCTGCGGTGGCGCGCTGGATGTCGAGGGCCTCGATCATGGCGATGCCGCCGTCGTGGGCGATGAAGGCGTCGTTGAGCGCGGCGATGGTGGCGATGAGGGCGGCGTTTGGGCCGGTGCGGACGTCTCGCACGGAGCGAAACATGTCGAGTCGTGTGGCTTCTTCTTTGTCCATGGTCGTTAGTGGTTAATGTGGAACAGAGCACTATGGAACGTGGAACATCCCGCAGGCCGATGGCTTTGGTTTTTTGGTGTTGTTTTCATAAAAGGTTGTGCGCGAACGTTTAAAACGAAATGGGATTAACTCCAAACGATCCGGGACAGGCTGCATACGATCTGGGACAAGCTGCAAACGAATTGGGATGGGCTCCAAGCGATCTGGGATGGGCTCCAAGCGATTCGGGACGGGCTGCAAACGATCTGAGCATGGTTCCAAACGATTTGGAAAGGGCTGTAAGCGATCCGGGACGGGCTGCAAACGATCCGGGACGGGCTGCAAACGATCTGGGAAATGCTCCAAGCGACCCGGAATGGACTGCAAGCAATCCGGGATGGGCTACAAACGATCTGGGAATCGCACTTTTTGAAAGGCAAGATTTGCTGACGACGGGGCCTTGTTTGGTAAGCGGAATGCGTTCGTCCAAATGGCGGGCAGGGTGGTTGCACGGCGGGCAGGTATTCGTGAACCGGGCGGGAGGTAAAGCTAAAATTGCACGCCTGTCATTTGCGATGGGTGGTTTCCGACAGGAGTTGTGCTTCAAGTTCCACCGCTGCTAGTAAGCCGGTTTTCTGAAAGGCGTTGGTCGTTTCGACGAAGAGTTGCGGCAATGGATGGGAATACGGAGCGGGCCTTGCAGTGGGTAAGTTCTCGGGGACAACGGGAACAAAAAACAATCAGGAAGCGCAAGGGAATAGCGAAGCCATCCGGGACGTTTCAAGCACTGGACAGTTGGGGAATTCGTGGCTTTCTGGAATTCTCATCGCAAAGGAGAGCGCCGAACGGTAGAGACTCCCCATGAAGTTGGAACAAGGTCAGATTTGGAAAAAAGGCGAGGAATACATTCGCATCGTGCAGTGGTCGCGGGAAACGATCGTTTACAAGATGATCACCGATCCTCTGGCGAAAAAAGGTGAGTTCCAAAAAGTGACCAAGAAAGAGTTCTGCCGTCTGATTAAGGGCGCGGAACTGGTCTCGAAGGACAAGGCCCCGAAGGCACCGCCAGAGGAAGATTCCGCAGAGTCACCAGAAGCTGTCTAATCGCGCTCGTCAGGCCTTTTTCACAAAACAGGCTTTCAAGCCAATGGCGACGCCATCGATCTTGCAGGAAATCTCATGATCGCCGTCCACCAGACGGATGGGCTTCGATTTCGTGCCACCTTTCAGCACTTGCGAGGAACCTTTGAGCGGCAGGTCTTTGATGAGCACCACACAATCGCCATCCACGAGCACATTTCCGTGGGCATCCTTTACCACGCGCGCTTTCTCCGCCTCAGGTTCCTTGTCCCATTCGTGACCACACGTGACACACTCCCATTTCTCAGGAAGGTCCAAAACATCGTTCATTTCGCACATTGGGCAGACTGGTTTGCTCATTGGACGGTCAGTGTAGCCGGAATGAGCGCAGGGACTCAACATCTCAAACAACGAATTCCCGAAGCCTACGTGAGGCAGGCCATTTTCGTTCCACACTCCTGCTCTTCGGAACATGGGCCTTGCTCGCCCGCGAAGGGCATCTGTGGCTTGAGGTCGAGCGCTGCGAGGAGCTGGTGATCCGCGTCTTTGTCGGGATTTGCGGCGGTGAGAAGTTTGTCGCCGTAGAAGATGCTATTTGCACCGGCAAAGAAGCATAGAGCCTGCGCTTCACGAGTCAGGCGCGTGCGACCTGCGGAAAGCCGGACCTTAGCCTTTGGCAAAGCAATGCGCGTCGTGGCGATGAGGCGCACAAGCTGGAAGATATCCACCGGTGGCTGTTCTTCGAGCGGAGTGCCGGGCATGGGCATGAGACAGTTAATCGGCACGCTTTCGGGTGCGGGCGAGAAATTGGTGAGCACTTCGAGCATTTTCAGCCGGTCGTCCTCGGTTTCGCCGAGCCCGATGATGCCTCCGCAGCAAACGCTCATGCCTGCCTTTTGGACATGACCGATTGTGTCGAGACGGTCCTGAAACGTGTGGGTCGTCACGATGTTCGGATAATGCTCCGGCGACGTGTCGATGTTGTGATTATACGCGGTGACGCCAGCCTGCTTGAGCTCATGCGCCTCGCTCTCGCCGAGCTGGCCGAGGGTCACGCAGACCTCCATCCCGAGTTGCGAGACGCGGCGCACGCTCTCCAGCACGCTCTCAAATCGCGGATCGCCGCTCTTCACACCCTTCCAAGCCGCACCCATGCAAAAACGTGTGGAGCCGTTTGCACGAGCGCGTTGCGCGACTTCCTCGATAGCGTCCGGCGTCATCAATGATTCGCGTTGAACGCCGGAGTTATAACGGGCCGATTGCGCGCAATAGCCACAGTCTTCGGAGCAGCCACCGGTCTTGATGGAAAGCAGCGTGCAGAGTTGCACTTCATTCTCTTTCCAGTGCTCAAGGTAGGACGCGCGGGAACGCGAGATGAGGTCAAAGAAGGGCGTGTCGTAAATGGCTTTAAGCGCGTCGTAAGTCATGCAGCGGTGGTTTCGAGAGTTGCGAGTGCTGTGTCGAGCCGGAAAGTTCAACGAGCCCAGCGTCCGCCCAATTCGGCGTGGACGGGGAGTTCGTCCGTCATGTACTGCGATTTACCGACCATGCCCCACATGGAAGTCCCCGTAGCAGAACGAAATTTCTGGCTCATGCTCTCGCCTGTGTGGCAGCCCCAACTCCGCACCAGCGCATCCCGTGTGAACAGACCACGCCGAATCTGACCGAGGTCTTTTTCGTGCAGCCAGCACTTCGAAGCGCTGTCGATCATGTTCGAGTAATCAAAAAGGAAGCAGGCCTTGTTGCTGTGTCCGAAATACTCGAACCCATTGATTTTCACCCGATCTCGAGGCTGCCCTTGATTGAGGTAATTGATGACCTGCCGCGAGTTGTCGAACCACATCAGACGAACGCCAAAAGCATCACGTACGCTCGACACCAGCGAGAGGTAATCCCGGCTATCCTGCCGCCCCCGCGAGACGTATGAGGGCCGGTAAACAAGCCACGTAATCTGCTGATTCGGATTCGCCGATTTGATCTGCTCGATGCGAATGCGTGAAGCGCGGATGAAATTCATCCACCAATTATCATGCGGCTGGGCCTTCCACTTTTCCCAAGCCCACAGTGAGACGCCGCCGCTCACGATGATGTATTCCCCAAGCTCCCGCGGCTCCGGTGCCTGGGCAAACGAGCCCGATGGCGCAAGGACGAGAGCGGCGAGTGTGGCTAAAAAGAAACGACGAATGGCTTTGAACATTGCCGGATGTTCTCGCTGAAGTCCTCGCCGGATACGACTAAAAAAGTCCGGAAGGTGAGGACGGTGCCCCAGGACAAGGCTCGCCCTTCGCGCAGGCGCCCAGGACATCACCAAAATGATTGAGCTGGGAAACAACATCCGGGCTGCGCTGCAACACGGCCTTCGCCAGTTTCTCAAGATGAGCCGGGTTCCGCTGGCTGAGCTCGCTGAGAGCCATGATGACTGCGAACGTGTTGTTGATGCTGTGCTTCATTTCACGATACTTCCGATGAAGTTCGTGAATCTCCGCGCGGGTGATGAGTGACTCGTTTGCGTCCATGAATGATAGAGTTGGGCTGTTGATACCTCATGCAGCCGCAAGAAAGATGCCACAAGACCGCCCGATAATCATCCATTCTTTCGCCCTGCGGACTCCTGCCTGGTGCTCAGCTTGCGCCACAACTCATGGGCAACGCCTGGATGCTTTTCGCCGTCCGTCCGGTCGCGCCCTGGTGAGGCTCCAGAACTGCCCGGGCTCGCGTGCCGATGGCCTTGCAAAGGGCGGCGTCTCTCAGGAGTCGGCGAAGCGTTTCGGCAAGCTGAATTGCGTCCGGAATTTGGACTGCTGCTTCTTTTTCCAAAAGGTGACGCGTCAACGCCTGGAAGTTTTCCATGTGCGGCCCGAAGACGACTGGAACGCCGAGCGCCGCCGGTTCGCCGGCATTCTGGCCGCCAACCTGTGCGATGCCGGGAAGGCTTTTGCCAACGAAGACCACCGTGGCGAGCCGATACCAATCTCGCAGTTCGCCGGTCGCATCGACAAGCAACGCATCGGCCTGCCGGGGAGGCTCGGAGCGACGTATCATTTGAAGCGGCGCAAGTTCCCGGATGATCGCTTCGCTGCGCTCCACGTGCCTAGGAACGATGATGAGGCGGAGCGCAGGGAACTCACTCCGGAGCGAAGTGAATGCCGCGGCGAGCGCCTTTTCCTCGGGCGCCCATGTGCTGCCTGCAACGATGATGGGATCATTTGCGCCGAAACCGATGGTCTCGACGAAAGCCCGAAACTCCGCTTCCCGAGATGCGGAATCGGAAAGGGCATTATCGTATTTGATATTCCCGGTGACGATGAGTCGTTCTGCCGGAACACCGAGGTCCTGGAAACGAGACCGGTCC
>JAYSTZ010000561.1:0-7472 GCA_043719365.1 Verrucomicrobiaceae bacterium
ATTGCGCAGGGATGATTTGGTCGGTGTCGATATTATCGCGAACGACGAAGACAGGACTGGTGATCGATTTTGCCATATAAAAGTGAAGAGAGAACAACGCGCACCCGAGCCCCGAGGGAAACGGAAAAGTGCATTACTTCCGCCAAAGATCGGAACGACCCCGAAAAAATGGAAGCCTCACGGAGTCATCAGCCACTCCAGATTAAAGCGGGCAACTTGAATTTCGGATTTGCCTTCGTAAAGGCAAAGCACGGTGCTGTCGGGCAGGACAGCGAGGTCGGAGTAAGCGCTGGGTCCGGGGTCGAGCGTCTTGTTCACGGGCCACGTCTTACCATCATCGCGGCTCAGTTTAATGCTGAGATTCTCGCGTTTGCCGCGGCCCGCTGGCTTCTCGGTACCATCTTTTTCCAGCGCGAGCGTGTGAGGATTCGAGAAAAGCAGTGTTCCGGGTTCTTTTGGGAACGCGATGATGCTGGCCATGCAAACGGGCTCCAAAAGCGCATCGTGAAATACGGGCGTGGTCCAGTTGCGCGCACCATCCGGGCTGGTGGTGATAAGTTTGCGGTTCGGCTTTGATACGCTGCGGGCGACAAGCATGACGCGGCCATCGGAGAGCCCGGTGATCATGGTTTCGTTGGGATTGCCAAAATCCCCTTCGTTCGGGAGGCAGAGGTCGCCGGCCTGCCAGGTCTTCCCGTGGTCATCGCTGAAGATTGTGCCGGCGGCGGATGGTGCGTGAGCACCGGCCTTGCCGTATGCGAGCCAGATGGGGACTACGAGACGTCCGGATTTAAGCTGAATGCCGTGCCCCGGACCGGTGGCGATAACCTTCCAGTCAACTTTCGCGCGGAAGGGCTCGAACGTTGCGGTGATTTCCGCGGGCTTGCTCCACGTGACGCCATCGTCGGAGCTGCGCATGGAGAAGCAGCGTGCGTAATTGACGCAGTAGAGAAACTCAATCGCTCCGGTCTCGAGATCGACGATGGCGACGGGATTGTTCACCGTTTGATCGGTTTCGCCGCCGCTAGCCTTGGTGGGATTTCCTTCGATGCGATCTGCGGAGTGGGCGATTTGTTTGCCCGGCTCCCACGTCCTGCCGCCGTCCAATGAGCGGCGCATGTGAACCTCGATTTCGCCCCAGTCAGAGCTGCTGTTTTTTCGCGCCTCGGCATACGCAAGGACGGTGCCTTTTGGGGTGACGACGATTCCGGGGATGCGGTTTCGCGCGATGCCGTTCATTCCGGCCGGAAAGACGTCGTTTTTCTCCAGGATTGGTTCAGCCGCGACTGAGCCGCAGAGCCCGCTGAGGATTACCGTGATGAACGGAACGAGCTGGAGGAAAGTGCAGGTCATAGTTCTCTGCGTTCTATTTCTTCCAAAGCCAGCGAAGAGCTTCCGGGAAAATGCTGCCGCCGTGCTTCGAGTTGTGCCCGTAGCCCTCGCCGAAGTCGAAGCGTACATCGTATTTCATGTATTTGAGCGCGGCGTTCATTTGCTGGTTGGCGAGAGGCCAGTTGCCGAAAGGGTTATCGAGATCGCCGGTCGCGTCTTCGAGGAATATGCGGAGTGGCTTGCGCTCGGTCTTGCGAATCATCGAAGGATACGCGTCGCCGCCCCGGAGATTCACGAAGCTGCCGATCGTCGAGAGTACTTTGCGAAAGGCGTCGGGGCGCTCCCACGCGACGGTAAAGGAACAAATGCCCCCGCTGCTCGCACCGCAAATAGCGCGCATGTCTGGATTCTTCGTGAGCGGCCATTTCTTTTCCACCTCGGGAAGAATTTCTTCCAAAAGAAAACGCGAGTATCGGTCGCCGAGGCTGTCGTATTCGAGCGAGCGATTATTTGCATTCCAGTTCACCTTCGCGAGGTCCTCGCCATCCTTGAGCTTGTGTCCGGGGTTCAGGAAAATGGCCACGCATGGCGGCATGTCACCTTTCGCGATAAGGTTGTCGAACACCGTCGGCACACGCCAGCTCCCTTTGGGGCCGGTGTAATCATGGCCGTCCTGGAAAACCATCACCGCCGCCGATCCATCGGCCTTGTATTGTGCCGGCACATATACCCACCATTCGCGCGTTGTGCCCTCGAAAACCTGCGACTTCCACGGCTCCATTCTGGTAAGGACGCCCTTCGGAACGCCTGGTTTTTCAACATGGTCGGGTGATTCGACGAATTCATCCGCAGCAAGTGCGGCAGCGGTTAGTGCGAGGACGGTGAATGGAATGCGCATTGTGCCAACTTCATGGCGAGTTGGAATGGAAAGCGCAAGGCGAGGCTTGGATGATCGGGTGTGTAGGGTGTGATTAAAAGTGGAACGGAAGCGCGACGCGCGACTGTAGTAGGACAGCCTTCTAGGCTGTCGGAGTGGGATGGGCTTCCAGCCTCTCCATTTCCCCCTCATCCCTTCGCGAAGGCTCCTGCTTGTCGCTCTGGACGGGCTGGAAGCCCCATCCCACCCCGAATGGGAGGATGCCTGTCCTACTACAGCAGCATTCCACATTTAATCACACCCGGGAGTGTAAGGCCCCCACATGACGAATGGGTCATATAAAAACCATAGAGGCCGTTGACAGCATAGGACTTTTTAGCTACTCCGCAAACCTGTGGGTTGGATTCCCCAGCCTGCTCAACAAAACAAGACAAAACACAACATAACAAAACGAAATGAAAACAAGCATCCTTGAGCAATTCGCTAACGACGTGATCAACGCACCGGCAGCCGTGACAGGCGGTTCGGGCAAATGCGGCGGCGGCACGAAAGCAAAGTCGGCCAAAGGGGCCAAGTCATACAAGCCCACGAAAGTCGGCGGTGCCAAATCCGGCTCCGGCAAATCGGGTGGAACAAAGGGCGGCGGCGGTTGCCTCCCGCCTCCTCCGAAGTGCAAGTAATCGGTCAAGAACTGATCTGAACCCGTGTCGTTCGGAGGAGTAATTCTCCTAATTCAAGCGCGCGGCTTAAATCAGAACGGGAGGACGAGCATTTGCTTGTCCTCCCGTTCTTTATTTTAGGCCGGGCAATTGCTACGGGAGATGCATACTGTTTTCGATGTTGTGTAATTCAGCCCAATCCAAATCTCATTTCGGGGAACTTCGCAGCCGCTTTTCGCGGGCATTTTATGCGGCTTTTTGCCTGCTGTGGACGGGATGTTCCGGACCGGATGGATCGGGCTCAGGCAGCCCCGGCGGAAGCAGCTTTGTGCCTGGCTGGAAGGCGGGACCCAAGCAGGCCGTAATGGCGCAAAGCTCCGCGCGGACGAGCGAAATCGCGCTCCCGGCTGGCGGGCAGCTTTCCATGCGAAACTGCATTTCTTATGGCTTCCAGCGGAGCTTCGGAATGCGGATTGCCGACCAAAACTTGAAGATCGCCCGCGAGGCTGTGGGCGGTGCGCAGGCGGAATTTGATCCTCGTTTTTCCGCCACGCTGCGCAGCACGGCGCTGAACAGCGGGAGAAAATGGACGCAGCTTTCAGGGAGCGGCGGGGTCTCAAAAAAGTTCACGACCGGAACCGAAGTGGAGGTCGAGGCGGGGAAAGTCGCGAGCCGCACCGGCGATTTTCGCGATGACTACATCCGGGGCACATCGTCGGACTATGCGCTGTCGATCCGGCAGCCTTTGCTGCGAGGGGCCGATTCGGAGGTGAATCGCACAGGCATCCGCGTCGCGGAGTTGCTGCGCGAGCAGAGCCAGGCGACGAAGTCGGCGGAGATTCTGGAGATGCTGCGGGCCGTGGAATCGGGCTACTACGCGGCGGCGGTCGCTGCGCTGGTGGAGAAGTCTTACATGGAGAGCGTGCGTCGCAGTGAAAAAATCGTCGAGGAAAGCAACATGCGGAAGCAGGCGGGCGTTGACTCAAAGCTCGATGTGCTGGAGGCGGAGGTCCTCCTTTCGCTCGCCCGCGAGCGCGCCATGGCGGCGAGCAAGAGCTACGTGGACCGCGTGGACGAGCTCTGGCTCGCGATGGGCGGGCAGCAGCGTGGGCAGCATCCCAGTTTCTCGTTTGAGACGATCACCGATTCCAGTATTCCCGCCGGAGTGCCCGATGCATCGACGGAAATGCAGCGCGCATTGAAGCTCGCGCCGACCGCCGTCCTGCTCGCGAACGAAGTGCAGCGCCGCGAACTCGAGGTTCGGCGTGCGCGCAACCAGGCGCTGCCGACGGTGGACTTGGAATTTTCGGCAGCGCCCGCAGATTCGAGCGGTTCGCAGGGCCGTGGTCACGGCTGGGAGGGAATTGCGTTGGCGCGAGTGACGCTGCCATGGACCTTCCGTGCGGAGCGTGCGCAACTGGAGCAGGCGAAGGCATCTTTGGAGCGCAGTCAGATTTCGCGGGAAGAGGCGGAGCAGCGGCTGAAGGCGCGGATCGCGGAGCTTTGCCGGGCGATTAGTTTTGGCCGTCAGAGGCTCGCACTCGCCGGAAAGACGCTCTCTGCGAGCACGACGAAATGGCAGGAGCAATTGCAGCGGCGTCGCGAAGGGCTCGTGACGAATCGCGATATTCGCGAAGCCGAAGAGGATCTTCGCGCGGCGGAAATCCGGGTGCTGGAGACGCGCCTCCAACTGCTCGGCGCATGGAGCGCGCTGGGGCAGCTCAATGGAACCATTGCTCAGAGGCATAACGTCTCGCTGTAGTCAGCCGTGCAATGAAGCGACGCTTCCCATTTTATCCGCAACTCGACCTGATGGACTGCGGTCCCGCGTCGTTGCGGATGATCTGCGCGCACTTCGGGCGTCAGTTTGCGCACGAGTTGATCCGGCAATACTGCCAGATCGGAAAAGGCGGCGTGAATCTCGCAGGCATCACGGAAGCTGCGGAGAAACTCGGTCTGCGGTCATTGCCTGTGCGGTTGAGTTTCAAGCGGCTTCGCGATGAAGCGCCGCTGCCCTGCATCGCTCACTGGCAGCATGATCACTTCGTCGTGGTGTACGAGATCACCAAGTCTAAGGTGCGCGTGGCGGACCCGGCTTACGGGCTGATCGATTACAGCCACGCGGAGTTTGTCCGCTCCAGTTCACCGCCGGAGACTCCGATTTCGGAAAACGCACCGGGCGTTTACCTTTTGCTGGAGACGACGCCAGAGTTCTTTGAAAACAGCGCTTCGGGGCAAAAAGACAGCGAACCGCAGAGCCGCGGGATGTCGTATTTTTTCAGCTATCTCCGGCCGCACCGGCGGCTCTTTGTTCAAGTGTTGCTGGGAATGTTTGTCGGGCTCGGTATCGAGCTCGTTTTGCCGTTCATCGCGCAGGCAATCGTGGATCACGGAATCGGGAATCTCGATCGCAGTTTCATCTATGTGATGCTGGTTGCGCAGCTTGCGCTCTCCGTGAGCCAGACGGTCGCGGACATGCTTCGGGGATGGCTCCTGCTGCACATTGGATCGCGGGTGAGCGTGGCGATGATAGCCGATTTTCTCGGCAAGCTTCTTCGGCTTCCGCTGACATTTTTCGACAGCCGGACGGCGGGCGACATCATGCAGCGAATCGGCGACCACCGGCGGGTGAAAGGCTTTCTCATGTCGTCGTCGCTCGACATCGTTTTCTCGCTGCTCACGTTTGTGGTCTTCGCGATCGTGCTGGCGTTTTATAGCTGGCAGATTCTTGGGGTCTTCGTGTTCTTCGCGATCGTTTCGGCGGGCTGGCTCGTCCTCTTTCTGCGGCAGCGCCGGATGCTGGACCACAAGCGTTTCACCGTTGAGGCAAAGGAGCGCGACACGCTTTACGAACTGGTGACGGCGATGCCGGAGATCAAGATCCAGGGCATCCAGCGGGAGAAACGCTGGAACTGGGAGCAGATCGCCGTGCGCACCTATCAGCTCGAAGCACGCAGTCTCGCGCTCCGGCAGATGCAGCGAATCGGCGTATTTCTCGCGTCGAACGTTCGAAATATTCTCATCTCGTTTCTCGCAGCCCGCGCGGTGATCGAAGGGCAGATGACTTTCGGAATGATGCTGGCCACGCAGTACATCGTCGGGCAGCTCAACTCGCCCATCAGCCGACTCATCGACTTCATGTATTCCGCGCAGGACGCGAGGCTCAGCCTTGAGCGGATGCAGGAGATCCACAGTCATCCGGATGAGGAAACACCTGCGGAAGGCACCGAGCAGGAGGTGCCGCAGAATACGACGATCTACATGCGCAATGTGCATTTCCGCTACGCCGGTGCGGGTCAGAAGGACGTGCTCATGGACATAACCGCCGGGATTCCGGCGGGAAAAGTCACAGCCATTGTCGGCGCGAGCGGCAGCGGGAAGACAACGCTGATGAAGCTTCTGCTCGGACTCTATCAGCCGACCGAGGGCGAAATTCTCGTCGGCAACGTGCCGCTGCGAACCATCCAGGGAAATGCGTGGCGCTCGCACTGTGGCGTGGTGATGCAGGACGGTCATATCTTCTCCGGCAGCATCACGCGCAACATCGCGACTGGAAGCGACCCTGTGGACCCGATGCGGCTGAGCGCTTCAATTTTCATCGCCAATCTCGCGGATTATCTGCGCGGCCTACCGGACGGCGCGAATACCATGGTGGGTGCGGCGGGGCAGGGATTGAGCGGCGGACAAAAGCAGCGGATTCTTTTGGCGCGCGCGTTTTATCGAAACCCGGATTTTCTCTTCCTCGATGAAGCGACCAGCGCGCTCGACTCCGTGAATGAAAGCGACGTGATGGAAAACCTCCGCCTGTTTGCCCAGAACCGGACAGTGCTCGTGATCGCGCACCGGCTCAGCACTGTGCGCGATGCGGACCAGATCATCGTGATGGATGCCGGCCGCATCGTGGAAGTCGGCAATCACTCGGACCTCACCGCGCGGGGAGGCGTTTACTATAAACTCGTTCGCAACCAGCTCGATATCGAAGCTGTCTCACGCCATGCCAACTGATCCCGCTCAACCGTTATCCGTCGTCCCGCAAGGCGTCGTCAGTGCGGAGGTCAGCGAGTTCATGCACCGTCCGCCGCATTGGTTGATGCGGTCTGGGCTGACGGTGCTCGCGGGCGCGTTGATTCTCTTTTTCATCCTCGCTGCAGTCATCCATTATCCGGACACGATCACATCGCGTATGACAATTACGGGCTCGCAGCCGGTGGTGGAAGTCATCGCGCGGCAGAGCGGACACATCGCGAGTCTCCGTGTGAAAGAAGGCGAGCACGTCAAAAAGGACGACATCCTTGCAGTGATTCAAAACCCCGCGCGGCTGGAAACCGTCCTGTCCCTCGCGCCAAAACTGGAGCGGCTTGCAACCGAGCTGCAAACGGAAGCGGCGACCGTCGCGACGCAGTTTGGGGGGGAAGACGGGCTTGGTAAATTGCAGGACAGCTATTCGGAGTTTCTGAATGTGTACGGGCAATTCAAGGCGACGCTCGCCGATCGCTATGCGGACGAAGCCGGTGCGCTTCTGCGCGAGCAACTGAGCGGGAAACGCGAACAGATCAAAGTGCTCCAGAAGCAACTCGAAGCGAGCCGGCGCGAGCTGGCACTGG
>JAYSTZ010000562.1:0-7454 GCA_043719365.1 Verrucomicrobiaceae bacterium
TCCCGAATCCGCGAACCGCAGCCGCATCGAAACCGTCATGGCATTCACGAACCGCTTCCCGTGTACCCTGCTGCTCAAGGGCGCACGGACAATCGTAGGCGGTGCAGGGATGCCGGCGAGCTTCAACACCACCGGCACACCCGGCATGGCGATAGGCGGAAATGGCGACGTCCTCACCGGCGTCATTACCGCGCTCGTCGGTCAGCGTCTGAAGCCTTACGACGCCGCCCGTCTCGGTGCGTGGTTGTGCGGACGGGCCAGCGAGATTGCGATCAGCCACGGCGGCGAAACTGAGGAAACTCTCTCGCCATCGCGCTCGCTCGACTTCCTCTCAGCCGCGTTTCGCGATTTACGCGGACGGTGTTTTTAGCTTCGGCAGACTCGCAGCGGCGACTGCCTGGCCGTGGCGTTTGTCCTTCTCATCCGGCGTCCGCAATTTGATGCGTTCCGCGAGTTCTGGAAACTCCACGCGCAGGACTTCACCCGCTTTTTTGAGCAAAAGATTTCCGCCTTCGCCGCTCGTCACGCGGCCCAAAATGAGCAGCGTGCCGATGTCGTAAAATTCTGCGTAGTGGGCGATGGCGTAGCCGAAACAGATGCCGATGCTCTCATAGATCTGCCGCGCCCGTTCATCACCGGCAGAAATGAGCGTCTGCACTTCCACGAGCTGCTCCGCAAACTTCATTCCCGCGGGAAACTTGAGCCCCGCAATCGGAGCCAGCCGAGCTACGCCTTGCTGGCAGAAATACTGCACCCCGCATCCGCGATCGCCGCTCCATTCGTCCACCGGCCCGTCGTCGCGATAATCCGTCGGCGCGAAAGCCAGCTCGTTCAGCCACGGCGTGATTGAGCCGTCTGCCGTGACATAGCCGCTCGCGACGCTCGTGCCCATGCTCACACCGAGGACGCGATTCTCGCCAAAGCTCATGGACGCAGCGAGCGCGGTCACCTCGCCGTCGTTCGCGACTTCAAACGGAATGCCATTCCAATCGCGCTGAATATCGAAAAAGATACGCCGGATTCGCTTCTCGAAATCCGCCGCCGACACACCGCGAAACAGCGACGCCGCCCGCACTTCATTGTTCACGTAAACGCCCGCAGCGCTCCCGCCGATTGCATCGACCCGCGGCAGATGGGCCGCCGCGCGACGCAGCGTGTCGGTGATTCCGTCGTAGTGATACTGCGGGTCGCTTTCGAAGTAAGGGTCCCACGCGATCTCCTCGGAAAAAACCACCTTGCCGTCCAGCACCGCCGCACATTTTCGGTCGGAGCCGCCGAGATCAAAGCCGATGCGACAACCATCGAGATGCCGGCCCAGCGGAATGGCGGATTCACGGGGCTGCGGAGCTGAGTCATACGCACAGCCCGCCACTGAGAACGAACCGTAAATTTTCGCCGAAAAATTCGCATCAAAAGCCCGCGCGCCACCGGGCGCATACATCGACTTCAACTCCGCCTCCACTTCCCGCGCGCCACCCACGATCACCCGCGAGGCACCGCGCGACCAAAGAAGGAATTTCACCAGCCGCTCCACGTATCGAAGGTTTAGCGCCGCATTCGCCGCCGTGTGCGGAAGCGTCGCAAATTCAAAGCGCGATACCGTTCCATCCGGCCGCTCGAGCACAATCGCCAGCGGCAACGACGCCCCCATTTTCTGATACGCACGATTCCACAAAACCGCGTGGGACACAGCGGCGTCGAGAGGTGGAACGAGAAGCGGACGGGTATTCAGCATACTGGACGCGTATCCTGTATCTCGCGTGAGTGGCGAGAGGAAAGTTCAGCTCACCCAGCCTTCACCAGCTCAAAGCGAAAGTACTTCATCTCGCCTGTGCGGAAATGCTCATAGACGAGCGAACCCTTGACTGCTGCAAAGTCGCTAAATGCTGCGTAGAGCGACTTGGGCAGAATCTTTTTCATCAGCGCCAGCTTGCGGTCATTGTCGGCGTCGAGAGCTGCGAGAACGTTCTGAGTAATCTCGCGCTCGACGGTCACTTTCATCCCGCTGGCGATCATCTGTTCGCGCCATGCATCGACTTTATCGTGGTCGCGGAAGTCCGCGCAAACAAAGCGACCGCCGGGCTTCAAGACGCGATTCACTTCACTGAGAAACGCAGGCATCGAACCGTAGCAGTGCGACGATTCCACATTCACGACGATGTCGAATGACGCATCGGAAAACGAAATTTTCTCCGCGTCCCCCACAAGGAATGTGAGTCCATCGCGTTTATACCGTTCGTTGCACAGCGCAACGGCCTGAGCGGAAAAGTCGATCGCAGTCATGGCTACGGGCTTCCCGGAGCGATGCAAAAACGCCGCGCCGCCACCACGTCCACAGCCGACTTCGAGGACGTTTTTTTGCGCGAGAGAATTTCCACCGCACACGGCGCGGTAGAGCTGAAGACCATAGCGCTCACCCTGCTCGTCGGGTGCCAGCACAAGCGATTCGGGGACTGGCAGCGCGCAATGTCCGTAATTCATCGTCTGCCATTCCGGGATGGCAAATCGCCGCGCGAGGAACTGATACCAGCGCCGCCAAAGCAGGCGTTTGAGCACGGGAAACCGGATCAGAAAAGCAAAGAGGCTCGTGAGCATCCATCGTGTTTGGCGGGAGATCGCGGCGATGCGAAGACAAATGACTTGCCCGTGCGCGTGGATCGGCGAAACCAATGACATGAACTTCTGGCAACCACCTCGGGTCACTCGTCGCGATTTTATTTCCCGCACCACGCTCGCCATGGCCGCATCCGCGTCCGCACTCGCCGCAGAGGATGCGAGAGGCTTCTGCTTTATCGCCGCGAACGATCTGCACTACGACACCGGCCCGTGCCGCGAGTGGTTCACGGCGATGGTGGAGCAGATGAAGGCGAGCGCTCCGGATGCTGCATTCTGCCTGCTCTGCGGCGATCTCGCGAATACGGGGCAGAAGGATTCGCTCGCTGCTGTCAAAGATATCTTCGGGGGGCTAGGCGTGCCGCTTCACATGGTGCCGGGCAATCATGATTTCACCGACGGCGATGAATCGCTCGCGAACTACAACGAGATCTTCCCCGAGAAACTGAACTATCGGTTCGAGCACGGCGGATGGCAGTTCGTGGCGCTCGATACGACGATGGGTACGAAATACGACAAGACGACCATCAGCGAAACCACGCTCGCATGGCTCGACGCCGAGCTTCCGAAACTCGACGCCGCGAAACCGACGATCTGTTTCACACATTTCCCCCTCGGCGAGAAGGTGACGCACACACCGCTCAACGCATCCGCCGTCGTCGAGCGACTGATCAAAGTGAATCTCTCCGGCGTGCTGAGCGGCCACTGGCACGGAGCAAGCGAGACCGCCGCCGGCCACGGCATGATGACGACGAATCGCTGCTGCGCGCGCGTCCGGGGAAATCACGATAAATCGCCACTGAAGGGATGGTTTGTTTGCGAAGCAAAAACGGACGGGACGCTGGAGCGGAGATTTGTGGAATTCAAAGCGCCCGAGGGAATCCCGCAGGGCGATGCAGCGGCATCGAAAAAGCCTGCGGCAAGACCAAAGACTCCGCCAGCGCCCGCGCCGGAACCGGTTATCGAGCCGCCGGTAAAAGGGTGACCGAAACGGCCCGGTGGTCGCTCGCGTCGTTCCAAACGGCCGACCGATTTACGCGCCCGGAATCCCGCACGATTTCCGGGACGAGCCCTTTGCTCGCGAAGATGAAATCGATGCGCGAATACTGGTCGGCTTCCTTCCAATAATGGGTCCATCGATCCCCGACTTCGTCCTTAGCAGGGACGGCGTCCATGAATCCCGCGGAGCTGCGAACGCCGGAGATTTCCTGGAAGACCGGCTCGTTGCGCGTGTCGTTGAAGTCGCCGTAGCAAATCACATTTGCGTCGGGCGCGGCCTTCAAAATCCCGTCGAGATGCAGGCGCACTTTCGAAGCCTCGAATCGCCGGACGATCGCCTCGCCTTCCGCGCTCGGCAGCTTTGATTTGAGATGCGTGCCGATGCAGCGGAGTTGGTAGTCGGGCGTGACTTGAATCGTGACATCCAAAATCCCTCGCCGCATTAACTGCTCGACGCCGCCGAGCATGAAGCGGACATCCGTTCGCGAATCGCGTGCAGCAATCGGGAAGCGGCTGACGAGAGCAAGGTGACGATCCGGATCAGAGGCTTCGACATACTCGGCATGGACAAGGCCGAGCGGTTTTACGCGGGCGAGAAAATCATCGAATTGCGCCTTCGATCCCATTTCGCAAACTCCGAGGATATCCGGCTGAACCTCGCGAAGCACCTGCACAACGGCCTCCTTTTCCTGTTCCGTTTTCGGCTTTGCGGGCTGGCCCTTCGTGGAGCGCTGATCCTCACCGACCCAATTGCGAAGGTTGTAGGTGCAAAAGATGACCCCTTTTTCCTCCGCCCTGACGCACCCGCACAAGAATACGAGGATGAGGAAAACATGACGCATATTGGCTCAGGACAGAAAACAGGCTCGCCGATGTGGCGAGCCTGTGTGACTGAAAAATTCGACCGGGTGCTGTTAGACGTGCGTGTCGGTATGCACTTGAGTTGCCGCAGATTGCGTGGGCGCTGCTTTCGCGACGTCAGCATCGGTTACCTTTGGCGGCTGCGGAGCGGGCTCGCGCAGGATTTCATCCTGAATTTCGTTCTTCGCTTTTGAAAACTCTTTAATTGCGAGGCCCATGCCGCGGGCGAGCTCGGGAAGCTTCTTCGCTCCGAAGAGAAGCAGGAGGATGCTCATGATCATCAGCCCCTGAGGACCGAACATGTTTGCCAGTGTTGGAAAGAGATGAATGTTCATAATTGTAAAAAGAAGACGCCTTTAGATAGCACTGGGTTACGCGGGCGGCAACGGCTTATTCGCGGACGATTTTGTCATCTCATCGTCTTCGCTTTTCGCTTTGTTGAATTCCCGGATCGACTCACCCAAACCGCGCGCAAGCTCCGGCAGCTTTTTCCCGCCGACCATGAGGAGAATCGCGATGAAGACGATGATGCCCTGCTCGCCCGCTAAAAATGCCAGTGTGTTCATAGCAAGATCACCCGCGGTCGCGCGTTCCCTTTGGAAATTTACTCGTGCGCGCAGGCGGCTGCCAGGGCTTTGAATACGGCCGGGGTCACCGCCTTCATATAGCCTTCGCTGTCCAGCCGCCACCGCGCCTGACACTCAGCGAGGTGGTCGTCCGTCAACGATTCGTCGCGCGGAACTGCGGGGTCCCATGGCAGTTCCAGCGTCACGATTGCCGGCGCGGTCCCGTCGGGATACCGCAGACCGAATCCACACCAACCGCCGAGAGAACCGTGCAGCGCGTCTGCCGCGGGCTGATGACTGTGGCGGCGCCGATAGGGCAGCCGGTCGTTCTCGTCGAGCGCTGCCCACATCGACTCAAGCAGCGTACGGGATTGCGGACCGTCTGCATCGAATTCCGCGAGCGCCCAATGGAGAGTCACGATTTTTGCGGGATGCAAATTGAGGATCAAACCACGGAGCGCGCGGCTTTCCTCCTCGGACCACGGAGCGTCGCCGGACGGCTCGTCATCGCCGGTCTGCACGCGCCAGCGAAAATCACAGTTGCGATTCAGGTCCACGCCGCGAGCGTTGTAGCGGGTTCCGCGCAACGCGCCGTCGGGATTCACTTCTGCCCACAGAATCAGCGGGTTAGCCACTCGTCCCGGGGAAAGAAAGCCGGTTTGAAAACGCGCGAGCAGTTCGGTCGTCGCGGGTTCGTCTCCATGCACGCCGCCAAGGAGCAAGGTCACGCGTGCGGGCGGTGGCTGGGAAGTGAGGTCGAAATTGGCATGCACCACCAAATCCCGCCCTTCTACCGAGCGACCAATAGTGAAAGCAGTTTGGGTCGTTAGATGGTGACCGGAAGTCATGCGAAACAATCCACCACAAGAAAGGCCGATGCAAGGCGGCGGATGAAAGAAAACACGTATGAAAATTCTAGAAAGCGGGCCTTTTCGATGGGCGCGAGGCTTGCTATAGCTCACACGACCCGAGTGCCCAACCAATTCGACTACATCATTTTCTCTGCATCCGCGCTCCTCGCGCTCGGGGCGGTTTCTTATGTTCTGAGGGTGCGCCACGGCGTTTCCCTTCACTTGAGCTGGTGGGGTATTTTTGTCCTGACGCTGATTGTAGGGGTCTGGCTCACGGCAACGGCAGGTTCCTTCGTCGCCAAGCAACAGGAGGAGTCTATGATTATCATGGCCCGGACCTACGCCCTGGAGCTGCAACGGATGGGCCATGAAAAGGTCACGCTCACCACGCGTGACGACGACCCGACTTACCGGAAGATCTGTCAGGCCATTTCCGAGTGGTGCATCACAAACCCCTCCATCGTAGATATCTATACGATGAGGAAGGGAGCGGACGGCAAGGTGCTTATCATCGCGGATCCCGAGACGGACTACAATGGCGACGGCCGATTCACTGAGAAAAGGGAAATGGCGACGCGCATCGGCGAAGTATTTGACAAAGAGGATGCCGGCCTTGATCGCGCGCTCACCGGAGAAGCGTCCTTCAATCCGCAAGTCATCACAGATCGTTGGGGCTCGTGGGTGGGGGCTTGGGCTCCGATTCGCGCGGCGTCTGGAAAGATCGATGCCGTAGTCGGCGTCGATTTCCCTGCGGAGCGCTGGTACGGGGCGATCGCCGAGGGGCGGCGCGGCTCGATGATTCGCATCGGGTTTCTCCTCACGCTTATCGCGATTGGCGGCTCAGCCATCGCCATTCTCCGCTCGGACATCCTCAAGCGTGGGGACGCAGAAGCCCGGATGCGCCACACGGACGAGCGAATGCAGCTCACCATCCGGCAAATGCCCATCGGCTTTATCGAATGGAGCGCCGACGCGAAAGTCCTCGCATGGAACCCCACTGTGGAGAAGATCTTCGGCTTTAGCCGGGATGAGGTCATCGGGAAAAAAATGTTCGATGAAATCGTGGCACCCGCTGCGCGGGAGCACGTGGATAGGGTTTTCACCGACTTACTGAAAAATCGCGGTGGGATGCACAGCATCAACGACAACGTCGCAAAAGACGGGAGGATCATCACTTGCGAATGGTTCAATACGCCGCTCGTGGACAGCCACGGGAAAGTGATCAGCGTCTTTTCCCTCCTGCAGGACATCACGCAACGGATGCACCTCGAGAAGCACGTCCAGCAGTCACAGCGGATCAACGCCGTCGGCCAGCTTGCAGCAGGCGTCGCGCATGATTTCAATAACATCCTCACGATTATCACGGGACACACGGGCCTTTTGCTTTCTCGGACCGACCTGGCTGCGGAGACGCGAGCCGATCTGGAGCGTGTCGAGAACGCAGCGCTTCGGGCCGCGGCGCTGACACGCCAGCTCCTCACTTTCAGCCGCCAGCAAGCGATGTTTCCGCGACCTCTCAATATCAACGAGGTGGTGCAAGTCTCCTCCGAGATGCTCGTGCGTG
>JAYSTZ010000563.1:0-3142 GCA_043719365.1 Verrucomicrobiaceae bacterium
AACGAAGTGACGAAAACCGTGAACATCCCGATCACAAACCGCGCCGGATATTTCGGCGACCGCACATTCACCGTCGCTCTCTCAAACGGCACCAACGGCGCGACATTCGGCACACCGAGTTCCGCCATCGTGACCATTCAGGAACTCGACCCGCAGCCCGCGACGCTCGCATTGAGCGCCGCCACTTACACGATCGCGGAGAACGGCGGCAATGCCGTCATCACCGTCAATCGCACCGGCTCGACCGCGCCGCTCAGCGTGAACTTTAGCACGGCAAACGGCACCGCGCTCGGCGGCACGGACTTCACCGCGCAGGCGAATACGGCGGTCGATTTCGCGCAGGGCGAGACGAGCAAGGTGGTCAATGTCGCGATCATCAACCGCGCAGGCTTCGCAGGAAATCGCGCATTTAGCGTGGCCATCTCCAGCCCCACTGGCGTCGGTCAGCTCGGAACTCCCGTCACGGCGACCGTGAATATTACCGAGACCGACCCATTGCCGCCAGTGCCAGTCGTCGCAGGCTCATACAATGGCCTCGTCATCCCCACCGGTGCAGCATCGCACAACACCTCCGGCTCCATTAGCCTCAAGGTCACGCCCGTCGGCGGCTTCAGCGGCAAGGTCGCCCTCGGCGGCTTCTCGTTCTCGATTAAAGGCACGCTCGCAACCACCGGCGATGCAAAGTTCGGCAAGGACGCGACCGCAACATTGCCGCTCATCGGCAAAGCAAAACCACCCGTAGCGCTCGGCAATCTCGCCCTGCATTTGGAGGCTGGGAAACTCACCGGAACCATCGGCGCAGTAGCGACGGTGGACGGCGATCGCGCATTTTACGACGGCAAGACAAACGTCGTCAGCAGCGATTTCCTGCTCACCAACAAAGGTAAATTCACCGTCGTCATCCCGTCGGAGAGCGTTTCCGCCGCCATTCCGAAAGGAGACGGCTTTGGAGTCGTATCCGTCACAAACAAAGGTGCGGCGAAGTTTGCCGGGGTTCTCGCGGACGGCACAAAGTTCAGCGCAGCCGGTGCGCTCTCGCAGGGCAACAAAGTGGCTATCTATGCGCTGCTGTATTCCAAAAAAGGCAGCTTCGCCGGAGCATTCACGCTCAACACCGCATTGGCCGATAGCGACCTCGCCGGCACCGATTTCCTGTGGGTGCGCCCCGCGCAGACCAAGGTGAAACATTACCTCGCAGGCTGGCCCGCCGGTACGAAAGTCGATGTCCTCGGCGCAAAATACGTCGTCCCCGCGAAGGCGGAAAACAAGAGCGTCTTCCCGTTCACAAATGGCAGCGGAGTCGCAGTGATGACCTTCGCAGACGGAAAACTCACCGGCCCGATCAACAAAAACGTGACCATCTCATCCGCGAACAAAGTGGCGAACTCCCCAAGCGCCACCGATAAGACCTACAAGCTATCGATCACATCGAGCACCGGCGCGCTGAAAGGTGACTTCACACACACGGACGGAACGAAGACCAAGTTCACCGGCGTCATCTTCCAAAAAGGAGCGACCAAAGGCGGCTACGGCTACTTCCTCAGCAACGTGCCGAAAAACGGTGCGCCCGGCGAAAGCGGCGGTGTGACCATCGTCGCGCAGTAAGAAGCGGCAATTACAAAAACACCCGCCGGCCCGCTTCATCGCGGACCGGCGGTTTTTTTTGCCCAGAAGCTTCCCCGGAAAATGTTACACGATTAGAGTTTGGCAGTCCCTCAATCCCCGCTCTTGCCTCCAATCCATCGATATCGAAGCAGACGCACAATATTCGAGTTGCGACCGTCACTGTTGGCATCGTTCCATCACGTCATTGGCGCATGTCTCTGACATGGATGCAGCGGGTATATTACAATCTCCACCTTCCTCCGGCGAGCCCCAGTTGAGTAACAAGGACGCGCTTCTAAAACGTCCATGACTCAACAACCCACACAATCAAAAACCAGCGCTGCATCGCCCATCAATGCAGGTTCCATCTTGTCTCGCGCCCTGCGGGCAACAGTCGCGGGAGTCCTCGCACTCAGTCAAACTGTCGCGTTCGGCGCGGCCTTTACACCCGGGAATCTGACGGTGCTTCGAGCGGACTCGGCCACCCTGAACAATACAACCGCGACGCTTGTCGAAATCAATACGACGACGGCAGGGCAGACCGCCGCCGGTGTGCAGGCGATCGCAATCGACGGAGCGGCATTGCCGAATGCAATTCGGATCAGCGGTTCTGCGTCCAGCACGGGCTACCTCTCGCGTAGTCAAGATGGGACGCTGCTTTCGTTTGGCGGTCACAATGGAACTGCGACCACTCCCACGAATGCGAACACGATCACGCCGCGTGCTGTTGGGACGTTTAACTCAAACGGCGTTTTCGCACTGGGCGCGACTTACACGGGAACCAGCGGAAACCAGGTCCGCGGAGCGACGAGCTTGAACAACACCACTTGGTTCGTGGCGGAACAAGGCGGCATTTACACGAACGGCGCGACGACCGCGAGTCCGAGTGGAAACCTCCGCAACGCTAAGGCGTTCGGTGGCGCGGTGTATGTCGGCCAGGCATCCGGCACGGTTACAAACATTCAGGTTTCGACTGTTTCGGCAGCGACGGGCGGAACCATCGCGGGTCTTCCGGGATTGGCGAACAATGCGAGTCTCGCCGATTTTCACCTCATTTCGTCCGGTGACAATGGAAGCGCTTTCGACGTGTTGTACGTTGTGTCCTCCACGAGCGCCACAGCTGGCTCGATAGCGAAGTATTCGCTCGTGAGTGGTTCGTGGGTGGCCAATGGGTCTTACACGACCGCGTTTGGCGGCTTCGGTCTCACTGCGGCGGACAATGGAAACGGCGCACTTCTTTACGTAAGCACAGGCACCGGCGGGACTGCTGCGAACAGCGTTCTAAAGGTCGCCGACACGGCTGGCTTTAACACAGCAATCGCGATCACGACAGCGAACAACGTCACTCTTTACACTGCACCGGCTGGCACGGTGGTGAAAGGAGTGGCATTTGCGCCGGTCGCACTGCCCGAGCTTGCGGTGAGTGTTTCGGCTCCGGTCACGGCGATGGTGGGAGCAAATTTCAACTACACGATCTCCGCGGCGAACAGCGGCCTTGCGAGTGCGAGCGGAGTGGCTGTGAACTTCACGATTCCTG
>JAYSTZ010000564.1:0-3142 GCA_043719365.1 Verrucomicrobiaceae bacterium
GATGACCGGGACCAGGCCATCCGCCTGCTCGAAGAAAAAGTGAACACTGCGGAGGCCGCGCACGAACAAACCAAGGCGGAACTCGCCGAACTGCGAAGCTCGCTCACTGCCGCCGAACTGGAAAAAGAACAAATCGCCAGCAGCGCGTCATCTTCCGAGCGCCTTTTGGACGAGGAAATCGCATCGCTCACGCAAAAAGTAGAGCAACTCGTCGCGGACAAAGGACAGCTCAACAACCGCATCTCGGAGATCGAAGCAAACCACCGGACTGAATCGGAGAACGCTGCGGCGGCGATCCGAACTGCCGAGGTTGCACGCGAACATGCAATCTCCGAACTGGAAGCCGAACGTGCCCGCCGCGAAAGCGACAACGCAAGTGCCGTCCGCGAACGCGAGGACGCTCTGCGAAGCGCCGGTCAGGAAATCATCCGCATCGAGCAGGAACTCGCGCGCACCCGCGAGCAACGCGACGTTTTGAAGCGCGAAAAAGAGGAACTCACCCGCCGCGTATCGCAAGTCACCGAGCAGCAAAAACGGATGCTCGACGACATCGCGACCGGCCTCGGGCACACGCCTGCGGGCACCCCTCGTCCGCCTGCGCCGATGCCCGCTGTGATCGATGTGAATCCGGAAGACAGCAGCTTCAATATTGGTCGGGTCAGACCCGCTCCGGTTCGTCCGCCACAGGTGAAGCTCCAGTAGTTTCTGAATTATTACCGGCGGGAAGGCTCGACAAAACGGCAGCTTTGGCGGAAGAACGCGCCACCATGAGATTTGCCAATCAAGTAGCCATCATCACTGGCGCAGGCCGCGGAATCGGTCGTGCCATCGCCCTTCGCCTCGCCAGTGAGGGAGCCCGAATCGCGATCGTCTCCCGCACGGAGAAAAACAGCATCGCAGTCGCCGAGGAGATCAATGCAAAGCATCTCGGGCTCGCCAAACCCTATGCGGTGGACGTCGCCGATCACGCAGCCGTGCAGACGCTCTGCGCACAAATCCTCGCTGATTTCACACGTGTAGATATCCTCGTGAACAATGCCGGCGTCACCAAGGACGGCCTCTCCATGCGGATGTCGCCGGACGATTGGGACACGGTCATCGAGACCAATCTCAAAGGTGCATTCAATTTCTACCAGGGCGTCGTCCGCTCGATGATGAAGCAGCGCAGCGGCCGCATCATCAACATCGCCAGCGTGTCCGGCCTCATGGGCAATGCCGGCCAGGCAAACTACGCGGCGAGCAAGGCGGGCCTCATCGCGTTTACCAAAGTGATTGCACGCGAACTTGCATCCCGCGGGATCACGGCAAATGCCGTCGCTCCAGGCTTCATCTCCACCGATATGACCGAAGTGCTCCCCGAGCAAATCAAGGCGGAGGTCGTGAAGCAAATCCCGGTCGGGCGCTTCGGCGAAGGCGAAGACATCGCGGCCGCCGTCGCATTTCTTGCCAGCGGAGAGGCGAAATATATCACCGGGCAGACGCTTTCTGTGGACGGCGGAATGGTTATGATGTGAAGTAGCGGTCATGCAACTCTACCTCCTTCGACATGCAGACGCCGACACCCAGGCGGAATCTGACGACCAGCGCTTCCTTTCCGAGAAAGGAATGATCCAAGCGAGCCGGGTCGCGAGATATTGCGACGCCCACGACATCCGTCCCAGTTTTGTTTTATCGAGCCCCATACGGCGGGCTCATCAGACTGCCACGGAAGTCGCAAACCATCTGAAATCCGAGCTCGTAACCGTGCGCTGGCTCGCCTGCGGAGCGACTCCGGAAGTCATCCTCGAACAACTCGATGAATACAAAACGGCACCATCTGTAATGATCGTGGGCCATGAGCCGGACTTTAGCAACCTGGCTGGAGCCCTGCTCGGCTCCAGTATTTACGGCGCGATCCATGTGCGAAAAGCGTCGCTCATTCTAATCGACATCCCCCAACTGACCGCCGGCTACGGTCGTCTGGAGTTTTCGATTCCAGTAAAGCTGATGTAGCGAAGAAAAACGCTTTCCGAAATACTACGTTTGCGTAATAACCGGTTTTCAACGCCGTCTATGAACACAAACTCGCCCATTACCCTCAACAGAACCCACTGGCTCATCATCATCGTTGCCGCCATCGGGTTTCTCTTCGACACATACGAATTGCTAATGACGCCGCTGGTCGCGGGGCCCGCAATCGCAGAGCTTCTCTCCCTGCCGGCGAACAATCCGCAGGTCACTGCGTGGGCCGGCCGCCTGCTCTGGATTACCGCTTTGTGCGGAGGCGTTTTCGGACTCATCGGCGGATGGCTGACTGACAAATTCGGGCGTAAGACGGTGATGGCCAGTGCAATTTTCATCTACTCATTTTCTCCAGTCGCCGCAGCTTTTAGCACATCGCTCGAGACGTTCATTTTTTTCCGCTGCACAACTTTCATTGGCGTCTGCGTGGAATTCGTGGCTGCGATTACCTGGATCGCCGAGGTCTTCGAAGACAAGGCTCAAAAGGAACGCTGGCTCGGAATCACACAGGCGTTTGCCTCTCTCGGCGGCGTGCTCGTGACGCTTATGAGCAAATGGATTGCGGAACATCCCGGAACATTACCGTCATTGGGACTGCCCGGCGGCCTCGGCGGAGCAGTGGCCTCAAACTGGCGGTATTTGTTGCTGACGGGAATGCTGCCCGCAATCCCGATTGCGCTCATGCTGCCTTTTGTGCCCGAGTCGCGCGTGTGGAAGGAAAGACGGGCTGCAGGCACATTAAAGCGGCCGAGTTTCGGCGCTCTTTTCTCACCGGAATTGCGCAAGGTGACGCTGCTCACGGCGGCGCTTTCAGCGTGCGCGTATGGCATCGCGTTTGGCGCGCTTCAGGTAACGATCATCGGCGTCACACCGGGCCTGCCGGAGCTTTCAGAGCAATCAAAAGCTCTCGTGCCTCTGCGCAAGGAAGCAGCAGCGCTCAACGGGCAACTCGACGAGATGATCAAACGCGGCGCAGCAATGGCCGAACAGAAACCCGTCCGCGACCAGATCAAAGCGAATTTCGGCAAGCAAAAGCCCATCAACGACAAAGTGCAATCGGTCCGGGACAACGTGCAGTTTTTCCAGGAAATGGGCGGACTCGCAGGCCGCGTCGTGCTTGCGGTTCTGATTATTGTGGGCA
>JAYSTZ010000565.1:0-3141 GCA_043719365.1 Verrucomicrobiaceae bacterium
ATTCCTTCGATGTAGCCGTAAAATGAGAGATTGAAATCCAGCCGCGTTTGCTCGCCATCCGTGATCACATCGAGGCCCGCGGCGAGCTGGTCATGGACCGCGCACACGACAGCGTCGTCCTGAATCTCCGAGACGTCGTCCTTTCCAAAGTGCGCGAGATTCTGGCTGGCGTATTCGAGCCAGGATGGAAAAGGATAGCTGCCGATGACGGTGGTGCGGAGCGGACGAGGTTGCATTCCGGTACCGTGACACATTCCCGGCAGGGTGGGAAGTTTCCCGCTTCGCTTTCGTTCTGATTCCCGCAATGACTTCGCGTCATGCGAATCGAAGTCATCAATACCGGCACCGAGATCATGCTCGGCAACGTGCTCAACTCCCACCTTGGCTATCTCTCGAACGCCATCTTCCCGCTCGGGCTGCGCGTTCAAAGACAGGCGACGGTGCCCGATGGAGACGCGATTCGCGAGGCGCTCGTGGAGACTTTCGGACGCGCGGACGTTGTTTTCATTACCGGCGGACTCGGCCCGACAACGGACGACATCACCCGAGAAATCGTATGCGAACTGCTCGGGCTCAGCATGCAGCACGATGAAGAAATCTGGCAGGCTATCATGGCGCGCTTTAACCGTCGCGGCATCCCGTGGAATGACCGCGTGAAACTCCAGGCGCTGCACCCCGCCGAAGCCCGCGTGCTGCAAAACCCGAACGGCACCGCGCCCGGTCTCTACTTTCCTCCCTTGCCTGTCCCGGGCTGCGCGCTGAAATCGGCGCACCTTTTCCTCCTTCCCGGGCCGCCCCGCGAACTGCACCCGATGGTGGACAATATCGTCGTACCGCTCATGCGCGAGATCGCGCCCGCAGCCGCTGCGCACGAGTTACGCTCGTTTCGCACCACAGGCCTCGGCGAATCGCGCGTGGAGGAACTGGTCGGCGAACCCCTGCTCGCGCTCGGGCTCGAGGTCGGATACTGCGCGCGGCCCGGCGAAGTGGATTTGCGAATCATCGGCGCGCCTGCGGTCCTCGATCAAGGCGAGGCCATCATTCGTGGGAAGCTCGGTGTATCGATTTTCACGACCGACTCACGACCGCTCGAAGGCGTCGTCGTCGCCGCGCTCATCGCTGCGAAGAAAACCCTCGCCATCGCTGAAAGCTGCACAGGTGGATGGATCGCGAACAAGATCACCAACATCGCCGGCGCATCGGAAGTATTCCTCGCCGGATACGTCACCTACGCCAACGCCGCCAAGACACACACCCTCGGCGTTCCTGCGGGACTCATCGCCGAGCACGGCGCAGTGAGCGAGCCCGTCGCCCGCGCAATGGCCGACGGCGCGCGCGCACAGTCGGGCGCGGACATCGCCATCGCCACCACCGGCATCGCCGGCCCCGGCGGCGGCAGCGTGGAAAAACCCGTCGGCACCGTCTTCATCGCGATCGCCGTGCGCGACATCGAGACGCGCGTTTTCAAACACCACCTCCCCACCGACCGCGAAACCTTCAAACACCTCGTCGCCCAAACCGCACTCGACCTCGTGCGGCGGCGGCTTGTGTGAATCCCACCAAAGGCACGCGGGACCAGAAAGACTTAGTCGCAATCGGCTTTCCCGTTTTTCTTTTTCACGCTACACATTTCGAAATTCATGACGGCCCATCACACACCAACTTTGCTCGCTGCGGTTCTTGCGGCTTCCTCGCTACCGGCTTCTGCGGAGCCGCGTTCGTTTAATCAGGATATCCGGCCCATTCTTTCGGACAAATGTTTCGCCTGCCATGGGACGGATCCGAAACATCGCAAGGCGGAACTGCGGCTGGATACGCAGGAGGGCGCTTTTGGAAAAGCGGAGAGCGGGGCCGTGGCGATCAAACCGGGCGACCCGAAGGGCAGCGAGTTGTGGGCGCGCATCAATGCCACGGATGAAGATGAAATCATGCCGCCGCCGAAGTCGCACAAGACAATCTCAGCAGCGGAAAAGGTGCGCATTCGCGAGTGGATCGAGCAGGGCGCGAAGTATCAGAAACACTGGGCATTTGAGGCACCTGGGAAAGTGGCACTGCCCGCACCAACCGGACGGAATCCGGTGGACGCGTTCATTTTTGATCGACTGAAACGCGAGGGGCTTGCGCCTTTGCCGGAGGCGGACAAAACGACGCTGGTTCGCCGGGTAAGCTTTGCGCTGACGGGCTTGCCGCCATCCGTCGCGGAGGTCGATGCGTTTCTCGCGGATGCCGCGCCGGATGCTTATGAAAAGGTCGTGGACCGGCTGCTTGCGTCGCCGCAGTTTGGCGAGGAAATGGCGAGGCACTGGCTCGATGTGGCGCGCTATGGTGATACACACGGGATGCATCTCGATAACGAGCGCTCGATGTGGCTTTACCGCGATTGGGTGGTCGGCGCGTTCAACCGGAATCTGCCGTTCAGCCAGTTCACAATTGAGCAACTCGCCGGCGATTTACTGCCAAACCCGACGGACGATCAACTCATTGCGACTGGCTTCAACCGCTGCAACGTCACGACCGGCGAAGGCGGCGCGCTGGATGCGGAGTTTATCTTTCGCTACGCCGTGGACCGCACCTCGACGACGGTGCAGACATGGATGGGAATGACCGCGGGCTGCGCGGTGTGCCACGACCACAAATTTGACCCGCTTGCGCAAAAGGAATTCTACCAGCTCTACGCGTTCTTCCACAGTTCCGCCGACCCCGCGATGGACGGCAACGCGCTGCTCGTCTCCCCGACGATGAAGACCATCTCGCCCGAGCAAAAAAAGCAGCTCGCCGAGAAGGACGCGCTGCGCACTGCGGCTGCAAAGCGGCTTGAGGATGCGATGAAGTCACTAGAATACGTGGACCCAGCGACGCTAGGAGACGTGACCGAGCCGGACACGTCTTTGTCTCAATGGATCGCCAAGCACGAAGGCAAAGACACCAAAGAACTCCCTGCCGAAGTGAACATAATCCTGAAGAAACCTGCCGCTGCAAAGCGCACCCCCGAGCAGGACAAAACATTGCGCGACTACTTCCTCGCGAACGTCTGCCCGAAGACCAAGTCCATCATCGGCCCGCTCCAGGCCGAAGTCGCGAAGCTCGAAAGCGAACGCACGGAGTTCGATAAAGCGCTTCCTGCAAGCTACATCATGCGCG
>JAYSTZ010000566.1:0-3141 GCA_043719365.1 Verrucomicrobiaceae bacterium
GGCAACGCAGGTCCTTCAAGACCTTCGCTTGATCGATGCAGCGATCGACCAGTATGCCATCGAGAACAACAAGTCCGGTGGTGCATCGGTGAGCTGGACGGACGTCCGCAACTACCTCAAGACGGGCAGCCGTTTGGAGACATCGGGAACCGCAACGGCTGGTGCTGATATTATCGGCAACACCATCAACATTCCAGCGGTTGACACGGCTCCTCGCGTGCCTACAGCGACATTCACCGCACTGTCGGCGGTCGCTCCAGCAGCGTTCTGGTCGCCCTTCAACTAATCTCGAAGGTCTGACTTTCTCCTAAGGAGAATCTAAAAATTCAATGCACCCGGCTGTCCGCAAGGTCAGCCGGGTGTTTGCTTTCGCAGGAAAGGCTGATATCCATCTTCGCAATGTCCGTTCACCGCCGCGCTCTGTCCTATTTTCGTCCTTACGCAGGGCCCACGCTTGTCGCGATGATCCTCACGCTGGTGGCGAATGCTTTCAACGTTCTCCGCCCGTGGCCGATGAAATACATCGTGGACACACTTCTGCCCGCTGCGAAACAGCAACAGATCGTCGTCGAGGGTTGGAGTAATGCGACGCTCCTCGCCGCAGTATGCGCGCTGATGGTGGTGTTTCACCTTCTAGCGGGCGGAATCGGATACGTCGTTTCCGTCATTACATTGCGTGTCAGCTTGCGAACTCTGCTTCGCTTGAGGACCGAGCTGTACGCGTATCTTCACTCACTTCCCCTGAAATTCCACGACCAGAGACGCAGCGCCGACAGCTCCTTCCGGGTCGCCTACGATTCGCAGAGCATCCAGGCGGTTTACTCCAAATGGTTCTTCGTTTTCCAAAGTATCATCGGACTGTTCGCGACATTCGGAACGATGTGGGTCATGGACAAAGAAATCGCGCTCCTTTCGTTGCTGGTAGTGCCTTTCATGATCCTCGCGATCTACTGGTATGCGAAACGAATCCGGGACCAAAGCACGGCGATTGCAGAGAAGGAAAGCGCGGTTCTCACGGTTGCACAGGAGGGTCTCAGTTCTGTGAAAATCGTGCAGGCATTTGGCCGTGAAGATCACGAAGTGGCCCAGTTCCAGTCGAGCGCTGCCCAGAGTCTGGAGGCCAACCTCCGGCTCAACGCCACTTCGATGCGGAGCGCTCTGATCGTCGGAACCCTGGTCGCGGCAGGGAGCGCGGCAATGTTTTACGTCGGCTCGCAACACGTCGTCGAAGGTCGGCTTTCGTTGGGCGATATCTGGTGGCTCTCGACGCTCGTTCTGATGCTTTACCAACCGCTCGAAGCTCTCACCCACGTTGCGTGGGGATTGCAGGGTGCCGCAGCCGGGACGCAGCGTTGCTTCGAGGTTCTCGACCGGGAGAATGATGTGCCGGATGCCCCTGACGCGAAGCCGCTTCCGGCGGTCAAAGGCGAGGTGATTCTCGATGGCGTCGGTTTCGGGTACGACGAGAAACGTCTTGTATTTCATGACGTGAATGTCCGCATCGAGCCTGGCCAGACGGTCGCGTTCGTTGGCGGCACCGGCGCGGGAAAAAGCACCATGCTTTCGCTCGTGCCGCGCTTTTACGATCCTGTCAAAGGCCGCGTCCTCATTGATGGGCACGATCTGCGTACGGTCACGAAGAGTTCGCTTCGTTCCCAGATCAGCATCGTGCTTCAGGACACGCTTCTGTTTTCCACGACCATCCGTGAAAACATCGCCTACGGTCGGCCCGATGCGACCGAGGAGGAGATCATCGAAGCCGCAAAGTGCGCACAGGCGCACGAGTTCATCATGGCGATCCCGGAAGGTTACGCCTCGCAAGTGGGAGAGCGCGGCGGGCACCTCAGCGTCGGGCAGCGGCAGCGCATCGGCATTGCACGTGCATTTCTTAAGAACGCGCCGATTCTCATTCTCGACGAACCGACCAGCGCGCTCGATCCGCAGACGGAAGCCGCAATCATGACCACGCTGGAGGAACTCATGCGCGGGCGCTCTACGCTCATCATCACGCATCGGATCGCGACCATTCACAAAGTGGACAAGATCGTCGTGCTCGGTGACGGCACCGTGGTCGAGCAGGGCCGCGGCGACGAACTGGTTGCACGCGGCGGGCGATACGCTCAACTTCACCGCGCAGCTCAACTTTCGTAATTATGCGCCTTTGTCCCAGCGACCTATCGATCGAGATTCCCGAGATCGATGCCACGCCCTGTGGGCCCGTCCTCACCGCTGCTTTCGCTGCCGCCGAGAAATGGGCCGCAGCCAGTCTGGATGAACGCTGCGCACGGATGAAACAGGCGCAAGCCTCGCTCGCATCCGCGAAGGACGAACTCGCCCGAGGTATCGCATTTGAAACTGGAAAGCCGCTCACCGAGTCCCTCGGAGAAGTGGGCGCGGTCATCGCGAAAATCGATCTGACGATCGCCGACGCACAGGAGCATTTCGCACCCAAGAATGTCACGGATGGTCCTCACACCGCGTTGGTTCGCCGCTTGTCGATGGGCGTCGCCACAGTGATCTCGCCGTTCAATTTTCCTCTGCACCTCGGCCACGGCGCCACCGTTGCGCATTTGCTCGCGGGGAATCCGGTCATTCTGAAGCCGTCTCCGCTCGCCGACCATGTCGTTGCGCGCTACGCCACGCTCATGGCGGCAGCGTTTCCAGAGGGTGTTTTTCAAGTCGTCCACGGCGGGGCGGAAGAGGCCATCGCACTCGCCACCGATTCGCGGACGCGTGCGATTTGTTTTACCGGAAGCGTGCCGGCGGGGCGGGCTTTGGGCCATGCGGTGGCAGAGGATTTTTCAAAAGAGCTCGCGCTCGAACTCGGCGGGCGCAATGCCACCATCGTGTGCGGCGACGCCGACCTCGACCTCGCGGCGGACGCTGTGGCTGATGGTCTCTGCTTCACCAGCGGCCAGCGCTGCAATGCGACCAGTCGATTGCTCGTGAATCACCGCGTCGAGGCAGACTTTCTGTCGCGATTGCTGAACTCGTTGAAGCGTTTTGTGCCCGGCGATCCGCTCCTCGCCACGACAAAACTCGGCCCGCTCGTAAGTGCTGCATCCATGGCTCGATACGAATCGCTCATCGCTGCAAAAGCGGAGTGGCTTTTACCGGGCAGCGCCGTGGGTGTTGCTGCTG
>JAYSTZ010000567.1:0-3138 GCA_043719365.1 Verrucomicrobiaceae bacterium
GCGCAATCATCGGCACGTTCACGGCGACGGATGCGGATGGCGGAGACACGCACACTTTCACGTTTGCGGGCGGTGCGGACGATGGCGCATTCACCATCACGGGCTCGACACTGACGATCAACGGCAGCGCGGACTTTGAGGCGAAGAGCAGCTACACGGTGCGCATCCGGGCGACGGATAGCGGCGCGGAAAATCTCGCACTCGAAAAAAATCTCATTGTCAGCATCACCGACGTGACTATCCCGCAGACGATCACGGTTGGGGCGCTCAGCGGGAAAATATTCGGCGAAGGTGCATTCACCGTCTCCGCAATCGGCGGGGCGAGTGGGCAGTCGGTGGTTTTCAGTATTTTCAGCGGACCGGCGACAATCTTGGGCAACACGGTGACGATCACAGGCGCAGGTTTGGTGACGGTCCGCGCTTCGCAAGCGGGTAGTGGAGATTATTCGGCGGCAGTGGATGTGGACCAATCGTTTTTGGTCGCCAAGGCAACGCAGAGTATCACTTTTACTCCGCCCGCATCGGCGTATCAGCCGCAGACGATTACGCTCACTGCGACCGGCGGAGGTTCGGAAAATGCGGTGACATTTAGCGTGGTCAGCGGACCCGGTTCGATATTTGACGGGATTTTCCTCAACTTTACCGGAGCTGGCGATGTAATCGTTCGCGCTTCGCAAGCGGGCAACGCCAATTACCTGGCGGCGACAAACGTGGAAGCGACCATCGCCGTCCTCCCTGCGGGTCCGCCCGCAGTGGACGACGCGGTGACGATGACGAGCGGCCCGAGCGTGCTCTACCCGCTCGCGAATGACGGCGCTCCGGAGGCGAACATCCTGAGCGTGAGCAACAGCGATGTCGGCATCGACGGGCGCGCACTCATTGTCCCGGAAGGCACGACTGGGACGTTTACCAACACGAATGACCAAGGCCGGACGGCGACGGTGACGGTGAACACCATCACGGCGAACGTAGCGCCGCAGCGCTTCAGCGGGCTGCTCTACAACAGCACCGGCGTCATCGTCGGCCGCGCGGTGACAAACCGGACGGCAGCGGGCATCAACACATTCAGCGCGCAAATCGGCAGCGGGACGGGCAAGAGCGTGTTCACTTTCCCGGCATCCGGAAATTCCGCGATGGGCATCGCCACTGAGCTCGGCTCCGTGAGCGCCACGCTCGGTGAAAACGGACATCTGCTTGTGACGATGACCGGCGGGATCACCGGCGACCTGCGCCCGTCCGCGCTGAGCCCGACTCCGGCGGTGTACAACGTGGGCCTCGCAGCGGTGACCACATCGCTGAAAGGAGGCGGATTTGGCACTGTGCGCATCGGCTCCGGCGGGGCCGGGAAGATCCTCGTGAAAATGCCGGATGGCCGCGCATTTTCCGCCGCCACGGAAATGGCCGACAACGGCAGCGTGACCTTCTACGGACGGCAGGCGGCCACCACGCCATTCGGCTACGTCGGTGGCGAGCTCATCTTCGCAGACCTTGCAAAGACGGACCTTACCGGCGAACTGGAGTGGAAACGCCCCGCGCAATTCAGCCGTGTGGATCGCGCTGCAGTGAACACCGTCGTCGTCGCGAATGGCTGCATCACTAACGGCACATTCGGCATCCCCGACGGTGCCGCGACGATGACGTTCAGCGGCGGAAACTACGCCGCTCCCGCCGCGTACACCGTGAACGTGAGCGGAGGAGCCGTGCCCCCATTCCTGCCGACGCTGCGATTTTGGACGCCGATAGCGCCATCGCAGACATTCAAGTTCCGCTTCCTGCAACCCGGTCGCACGATCGACTCGACGGGCACCGGAATGTATTTCCAAAAAAGCCAGACGGCGCTCGGCTATTTCCCCGGTCTTTTGCTCAGCGGCAAGGTGGAGCTGAAGCAGCCGTAAACGTCGCATTTCAAAAAGCCCCGCTCTCGCGGGAGGGCGGGGCTTTTTTTGCAGGAAGATTCCAGCGGGGAGAATTTTCGCTTCACAGCAGGCTTCAAACGCCACACAAGACGGGGACAATTGATGAAGGTTTCTGATCTGCGCGGCATACTCACTTACGTCCCACGATTCCGGGAAAAGATCTTCGTGGTCGCGGTGGACGGTGAAGTCGCCGCGTCGCCGAATTTCTCAAACATCCTGCTCGACCTCGCTGTGCTGCGCTCGCTGAGCGTGAAGATCATCCTCGTCCACGGTGCGGCGGTGCAGATCGAGCGGCTCGCAGCAGCCCGCGGCGTCCAGCTCACAAGCACAGACGGCATCGGCATCACCGACGAGCCGACGCTGAAAGTCGCGCTCGACGCCGCGACGACGCTGATGAACGACATCATGCAGGGCCTCACGAGCGTCGATCTCCGCGCGACCTACGCGAACATCATCATCGCCCATCCGTGGGGAATCATCGGCGGCGTGGACCAGCAGCACACGGGCCGGGTCGAGCGTGTGGACAAGGAGGCACTCGCACTTTTTCTGAACGCTGGGATCATCCCGGTCATCCCGCCGATCGGTTTCGATGGCGAAGGCCGTACGTTTCGCGTGAACAGCGACACCATCGCGCTCGAGGTCGCCGAGGCTATGCAGGCGATGAAGATCATCTACCTCGCAGCGCGCGATGGCGTGCTCATCGGCGGCACATTGCTCCAGCAACTCTCCATCGCCGAGGCGGACGAAATCGTGAAAAAGAAACGCTCGCTCGTCGATCGCAACACGCTTTCGAAAGTCGAGGCCGGTGCCCGTGCGTGCCGCAACGGAGTTCCGCGCGTTCACATCATCAATGGCAACGCCGATGAAGCCCTGCTCGCCGAAGTGTTTAGTGCGGAAGGCGTCGGCACGATGATCTACGGCAACGACTACCAGCAAATCCGCCGAGTCTTCAAAAAAGACATCCGGGCCGTGCTGGAACTCATCAAGCAAAGCGTGGAGCACGCCGAACTCGTAAAGCGCACACGCGCCGACATCCTCGCGCAGCTCGACGACTACTGGGTCCTCGAAATCGACCGGCAGCTCGTCGCATGCGTCGCCGTGCATCTTTACCCCGAAGCGCAAAAAGCGGAGCTCGCCTGCCTGTATGTCTCCAAGCACCATGAAGGTCAGGGATACGGCCGCAAGCTCATGGCATTTGTCGAGCAACTCGTCGCGCAGCGGG
>JAYSTZ010000568.1:0-7433 GCA_043719365.1 Verrucomicrobiaceae bacterium
AGCTCATCTTCGCACGTTCGATAGCGACGCGGGCGACAGCCATCTGGCCTTCGATTTCGGCGACGCGGGCTTTTTGCTCGGAGTCGTCGAGCTGCACGACGACTTGGTCCTTTTTCACCGAGTCACCTTTTTTCACGCCGATCCAGCGCACCTGGTTCATGACACGCGGGCTGATTTCGATGCGCTCGCGATTCACGATATAGCCGCTCACGGTAAGGAGCACATCGCCGGGTTTATCTGCGGCCTTAGGCTTTGGTGCGGGTGTGGTTGCTTGCAGCGCTGCGACCGCCGGAGTCGGCCCATTTTCCATATCGCGGGAATCTTTGGCCCACGGGTTTGCGAAGTAAAACGCGGTGCCGGTCGCGCCGAGTACGATGATGAGTATCCACCAAAAAGAGCCGCCCGGGCGTCGCCGTTGCGTGTCCGAAATCTGTATGCTTTGCAGCTTTGCCGCGTCCATGTGCGTGGGAACTTAGCGGGCTTTACGCTTCCTTCAACGCCGCAATCACGGGCATTCTTGCAGCCCTCAGCGCGGGGAGCAGACTGCCGATGACGCCGACGATGGCGGAGAAAATGAGCGCTTGTCCGACAATGTCCCAAGTCAGTTTCAGCTCGAAGACGGTTTCGCCGAACGTCTGGAAATTAAACGTCCCGGCGCGGTAGCCGTTCAGAAGCATCGCGAGTCCGCAGCCAAATATACCGCCGATAGTCGCGAGGAAGGCGCCCTCAATGAGGATCGCCGTCACGACTGTCCGGCGGCGGAATCCTAGCACGCGCAGCGTCCCGATTTCCCGCGTCCGCGAGCCGACGCTGGCATACATCGTATTCATCGCAGCGAGGACTGCGCCGATGGACATGGCGATGGCGAGCCACTTTGCCGCGAAGCGAATGGGCCCGGCGGTCTTGGTCTGCTCGGCGTAATAAGACGCCTCGGGGACGACGCGGATCGCGAGTCGCTTGTCGCCCTCTAGCCGCTCGGTGAGTTTTTTCCCGGCGGCGGCGTCCACGGGACGAAGGAGGACGCTGCAATAGTTGTCGCGACTGAAAATTGCCCGCGCTTCGTCGGCATCGATCCACGACTCGGAGTCAAACGCACTTCCTCCGCCGTCGAAGTGCCCGACGACTTTCAGCTCCCGCACGCCGACTTTCACGGTGGAGCCCACGGACATATTGTCAAATCGTGCAGCGAGCTTCCGACTGACGATGATCTCGCGTTTGCCGCCTTCGAACATCCGGCCCTCGACGAGCTTCACCTGCGGGCGAAGCGCCGGGCCATTGGACGAAACCCCGCGAAAAATCACGTTGGCCCCGCCCGCCGCTTTTTCCCCGCCGCGTCGAGGTAGATAGATCACGACGAGCGTATCTGCGGAAATGAGCGGCTTGCCCGCAGCATCACGGGCGATCTCCTCGCCGTATTGGAACGTGGCGAAATCTTCGCGCGTGACTTGCGAAGAAGACTCGGAGTCTGCGCCGCGACGAACGACGAGAAGATTGCGGGGATCGCCCGTTTTTCCGCCGGACGCCTCGATTGCCCCGGCCATCATTTGCAGACCGACATACACGAGGATGGTGAGCCCGACGCCGACAATCGTCGCGAGCGTGGAGCGCCATCGGACGGTGACATTTTTGAAGCTGTATTTGATCGGCAGTGCCATCTCGTGCGCATCGTGGGCATGAATCGAAGGATGTCAAATACCGCAGCAGCATTGACCGCGGCATTGCGGCTGCTTTGACTGGGACTCAGTGCCAGCCCAACTCATCTACGAAATCTTCTTTGCGACCTTCGCGTTTCTTCTCGGCGCGTGTGTCGGTTCCTTCCTGAACGTCTGCATCTACCGGCTCCCGCTGAATATGTCGGTGGATGAGCCGAAGCGCTCTTTCTGTCCGCTTTGCAAATATCAAATCCCGTGGACCTCGAATCTCCCGCTCATCACATGGACGGTCCAGCGTGGGAAATGCAAGAACTGCAAAGCGCCGATTCCGTTCCGCTACTTCGGTGTCGAGTTTCTCACCGCGCTGATGTTTCTCGTCGTGTGGTTCCAACTTTCCTACCGCTCGGGCACACCGTATCCAGGGCACTGGATTCTCATTTTCCCGATGTTCACGTTTGTGTCGTTGCTCATTGTCGCGACGTTCATCGACTTCGAACATTTCATCATCCCCGACGGCGTGACAATCGGCGGGACGATCGCGGGTCTGGTTTTCAGCGCGGGGCTGCCGTGGATGCACGGAGAGACGACTTTTGGCGTGCAGGAAAGCATCCGTTCGCTGGGCTGGTCGGCCGTCGGAGCGGGCGGCGGGTTCGCATTGCTTTGGCTAGTGTCCTGGCTGGGAAAGCTGGCGTTTGGGCGAAAGAAGCTCGTCTTTGAAAAGCCCGTGCCGTTTGTGTGGAAGCTCGAAGGCGAGCGCGCAAAGTTGACGGCGGATGGAACGGACTATTGGTGGGACGAGCTCTTTGGGAGCGAGAAAGATGCGCTCGTGATGCAGTGCGAGCGGTTCGAGATCGAGGGAAAGAGCAGCGGGCCGTGCGAGATTCGCAGTCTGTATGAGAAGCTCACGTTTGACGGCAAAGAGTATGACCTGAACCACGCCAACGAGTTTCACGGTACGCTGACGAAGATTGATTTTCGCCGCACGGCGATGGGATTTGGCGATGTGAAGTTCATTGCGTGCATTGGTGCGTTCCTTGGATGGAAGGCCGTCCTTTTCACTGTGCTGGCAGCATCGGTGATCGGTGCGCTGATTGGCGGAGTCCCGAAGCTCATCGGGAAAAAGGAGTGGTCTCCGAAGATTCCGTTCGGTCCTTATCTCGCGATTGGCGCGCTGCTTTGGTTTTTCTACGGCCCGATGCTAGTGGACTGGTATTGGAATATGTTTGCGCTGGCTCCCGAGTTGTAGGCGTTTCGGAGATTTACAAGGTATAGGAACAAGGGCAGAGAGGCATTGTGAAACTCTGTCTTTCTCTCTCACTCGTCCTCGCAGTCGGCATTTCCGCACGCGCCGCGGATGTGCCACCGACTTTTGCCGAGCATGTTGCCCCGATTGTATTTTCCAAGTGCGCGGGGTGCCATCGCGATGGTCAAGTCGCTCCATTCTCTCTGCTGAACTATGCTCAGGTGAAGAAGCGAGTGAAGGAGATCACGGAAGTCACGGGCGACCGCGAGATGCCGCCGTGGCACGCGGATCGCGGAGTGGTGGAGTATGCAAATGATCGCTCGTTGAGCGACGCGGAGATTGCGCTGATTCGCAAGTGGGCCGACGCCGGAGCGCCCGAAGGTGATGCTTCCAAACTGCCGGAAGTGCCGAAATTTACGGACGGCTGGCAACTCGGAAAGCCGGATATTGTGGCGGAAATGCCGGAGGCTTTCGCCGTGCCTGCGGATGGGCCGGACATTTACCGGAACTTTGTCATGCCGCTGAATCTCGAAGAAGACACTTGGGTTAACGCAATCGAGCTGAAACCCGGTGCCCCGAGCAACGTTCATCACGTGCTTTACTACCTCGATACGCGCGGCAAGGCGCGCATCGCCGATGAGGCTGACCCGGCTCCAGGATACAACGGGATGGGACGGAGCAACGGCAATTTCCGCTACCTCGGCGGCTGGGATGTCGGTACGCAGACTGCGCCCGTTCCATACGGGCTTGCGTGGCTTTTGCCAAAGGGCTCGGACCTTGTGATTCAGGTCCACTATCATCCGACGGGAAAGCCCGTGCAGGATCGCTCGTCGGTCGGATTTCATATCTCGAAGGAGCCCACGGCCCGCCCGTGGACGATTGTTCCGGTGCCTCCTTTTTTCGGTATCCTTTCCGGAATCAACATCCCGGCGGGAGAAAAGGAATACATCAAAAAGAGCAGCATGGTTCTCCCCGTGGATGTGGAAGCAATCGCGGTGAATGCGCACGCGCATTTTCTCGGCAAGCGAATGGAAATGACGGCGACGCTGCCAAACGGCGAGACGCAACAGCTATTGAAAATGTCCGACTGGAACTTTGCCTGGCAGGAAGATTACGCCTTCAAGCAGCCAATCAAGCTTCCCGCCGGCACACGGCTCGACGCGCTCATTTCGTGGGACAACAGCGACACCAATCCGCATCAAACCATCCATCCTCCGAAGGCGATTCATTGGGGGCCGACTTCGACCGATGAAATGGGAACGATTACGCTCACCGTGATGCTGAATACTGCGGAGGAAAAGAAGACGCTTCACAGCGAGTTGAAGCGGAGGCTGACCGCGCAGTTCCTAGAGCGAGTTTTTGAGAATGACGCTTCGACGCTAGGTGCCGTTCGCACGCAAATCTCGCAAGATGCGAAGATTCCAAGCGGCGGCGGGTTTGCCGTCATGCGGGCTTTCGTGCTGCCGCTCGACAAAAACAAAGACGGAGTGCTCGACGCAGAGGAGCTGAAGCCGGGAATCGACTTCATGCTGCCCAATATGCGCGGCTTCGGCGAAATCGGTTTCGATTAAGCGATGCGGTTCTTGCTCCGAGCGCTGGCTCTTTTCACATGCTGGAGCGCGGCTCTCGCCGAGTCTCCGTTCGCATCCGATGGGCGAAAGGCGACGGTGCTTGTTTTCCTCATGGCCGATTGCCCGGTGGCCAATTCGATGGCTCCGGAACTGGCGCGGTTGTCGAAGGATTTCGGAGGGAAGGGAGTGAGGTTTTTCGGCGTGTATGCGTCGGAGTCCGCCACGGAGATCGCCACGCACCGCAAAGACTATGCGCTGCCGTTCCCGGGATTGCAGGATGCCAATGGCGCGCTGGCAAAGCGCGCCGGCGCGACGCGGGTGCCAGAGGCGGCGGTGTTTTCTTCCGACGGAGGACTGGTCTATCGTGGCCGAATCAACGACCGGGCAGTAAAACTGGGCGTAACGAGACCCGTCGCAAAGAGGCACGATCTTCGTCTCGCTCTCGAAGCGGTCCTTGCGGGAAAACCCCCTGAGCAGAAATTCACTGCAGTCGTCGGCTGTTACCTCCCTCCTTCCTCGCCACAATAAATGGCGCGGATTCCTGGGTTCGAAAAAGCGTTTTGCTTTCAAATTGTCGGCGTCCTGCTGCGTTTCGCTCTCCAGCTCATTGGCGGCATCGACAGCGAGCAGCCCGCAAGTAGCGCGGACCTCTCGGCCCGGAGGGCGCACGCCGAGGCGAGACCCATGCCGTCCGCGTTCGCGTCTTCGTCCAGGAGTTGGCTTCTCATCTGCTAGACAGGATGCCTACACAGCCAACCGCGATGACTTGCAGCCCAACCAATCGCGAGGAAACCGGCGCACGCCCTGCCGATGCGCAGGATTTCACTCGCCCTGAAACTTCCGTGCTCCGGGACTGGGTTCCGCTCGCCATTTTGCTGGTCGCGGCGTTTTTCCGCTTTGCGTGGCTCGACCTGAAGCCGCCGCATCACGACGAGGGAGTTGTTGCGTTCATGTCCGAGCAGATCACCTCGCGTGGCTACTACGCATACGATCCAACGAATTACCACGGACCGCTTCCGTTCTACCTTTCGTTTGTTTCCCAGCGGCTCTTCGGACGGACGATTTTTGCGATGCGGCTGCCGGTGGTACTGCTCAGCATGCTCTCGGTGGGGCTGATTCTGGCGTTTCGCGAATATTTCAATGAAAAGGCCGCGCGATGGGCGGCGCTTGCCATGGCGGTGTCGCCGACGCCGGTCTATTTTGGCCGGCAGTGTGCGCACGAGGCGGGGCTCATGTTTTTTAATGTGCTCATGGTTTTTGGCGTCGTCGGACTGAGCCGTGGAGGCGCGCGGAGGGATTTGTGGGCGACGGGACTCGGGCTCGCCGGGATGGTGCTCTGCAAGGAAACGTACGCGATTCACGTCTTCGCCATTCTGCTTGCGATTCCTGCGCTGTGGGTTCTCGGCAAAATTTCGCCGTCGCTGATTGAGCAGCTCCCGCAACGGACCTGGGAAATGGGCGATCTGACGCGCGTGACGTGCGTTTCACTCGGGCTCGTTCTCTTTTTCTACAGCGGAACATTCATGAACTGGGAAGGCGTGGTGGGTCTCTGGACGACCTGGCAATCGTGGGTCGGGCGAGGTATGGCCGAGGATGCGCAGGGAAAGCCTTGGTACTATTATTTCCAATTGCTCGCCGAGTATGAGTGGACGGTAATTGCCGGCATCATCGCGGCCGGGTTTGCGCTCCTGCCCGGCACCCGGCGGGACTTGCGCCTTATCTCGCTCATCGGGCTGGCTACGGCCTGCGGCTACAGCATTGTTTCCTACAAGACGCCATGGCTGATCATGTCGTGGTCGTGGCCGTTTTACATCCTCTTCGGACTCGGCGTAGTCGCTGTGGAGAAATACTCGGGACGCCGCCTTGTCGGCGCGGTGGCCGGACTCCTCGTGGTGCTCATGGCTGCGAAATCGTGGAGTTTGAATTTCCACAACTACGCACCGCGCGGCGATACGTTTCCTTATCCCGAGCCTTACGCATACGTGCAGGCGCTGGATGATTTGCACAAAATCACAGCCCCGCTCGATGCGCTCGTCGCACTGGAACCGGCGAATCAGCACATCTCCGGCGCGATGATTGGCGGAGAGCAGTTTCCGCTGCCGTGGATGCTCGGGCAGTTCTGGCGCATCGGGTGGTATGGGCGCGATGCGGGCGGGCAGATTGCCATGCCGCCCGATTGGAATCTCGACTTTATCCAGGCTCATGCCGATGTCGTCGGTGAAGTGGAAGAGAATCTCACGGACGCATACTTTCAGGAGGATTTTCAAATCCGAAACATGGGCGGCGACCGCTCCACGCTGTACTTCCGCGCATCGGTCTTTGCCCCCGTTTTTCCCGGGCGCGTGCCGGAGTTCATCCCAGGGATGAGATCGAAATCCACCCGATGAGAGTCGTCGCTGCGCTCCTCTATTTTGTGGCAATCACCTGCGTCCTCGCAGTGGCACTCTCGTTTGCGTCGCGGGGGCTGAGTCCCGCTGACGCCGCTCTCTCGCTGCTTGGCGGGATGAGTGTGGCGGGTTGGGCGCTGTGGCGGGATCGAGCAGTTGCAGTCGCGTATCCGGTGCTCAATGGATGGGCCTGGTTCGGCCTTGGGCTGTGGTCGCTTTTCACGCTGCGCTGTTTTCTCTGGCTCATCTTTCGGGAAGGCGACGAGTTGAAAGTCCTCTCCTCGAACAATCTCGGGGACATGTCCATCCACATCACATTCATCCGCTATCTCGCGAGCGGAGTCCCGTTCTGGCCGGACAATCCCATCTGCACCGGTGCGCCGCTCACTTATCCGGTGGGAACGGACCTTTTCAACGCGGTGCTGCTCTCGGTTGGCGTGAAGCTCATGTTTGGGCTCGCATGGGTCGGGCTCATCGGCATGGCGTGCATGGGCGCGGCCGCGTGGCGGTGGGGCGGGGCATTCGTCATGCTTGGAATCCTGTGCAACGGCGGCGTCGTGGTCTTCGAGGAATGGATGCA